>CALETL010000116.1 GCA_937920485.1 uncultured Phycisphaerae bacterium | reverse complement strand
ATACGAGCTAAGCATTTTCAAGGACACATTGCTGGACGCGGGATTTATTCAGTGGCTCGTCGAACAGCAATGGCCCCACTCTAGCCGACATTTTAACCGTCTGTGGGATTACTACGCCAACCCTGCGACCGAAACCCTGTTAACCGCCCCCGACGGTGTTGCCGACA
Source organism: uncultured Phycisphaerae bacterium (assembly GCA_937920485.1). Taxonomy (GTDB): domain Bacteria; phylum Planctomycetota; class Phycisphaerae; order Sedimentisphaerales; family Anaerohalosphaeraceae; genus 4572-13. The sequence continues at coordinate 3,573 of CALETL010000116.1, read as the reverse complement.
GCAGTCGCGGCTACGTCCAGGCACAGGAGATCGGCCTGCCCGTCCGCATCACCGGCAAGGTCTTTACCAATACGTCCGATCCCGCCGCTGGTAAAGATGTTGCTGATATTCAGCGCAAGGAGGTCGTCATCGAGAACGACATCGCCTGGCGCATCAATGCCATGGTTGATTTTCTTTTCGGAAAACCCATCACGATACAAAGTGCCGCCGTCGATGCAGATCGTCGCAGAGACATACAGACGATCCTTAAAGCTGTGTTCGATGCTAACGGCGGTGCGGTCTTCTTCCAGGATCTGGCGGTGCTCGGCAGTGTATACGGCTTTGTCGATTGCATTGTACGCCCCGGCCCCTCGCTCACCGAGCGTCTCGCCAACATCACACCCTCCGGCACGCCCACTTTCACACCCGACTGTTCTTCAGACTCTGTTCTGCGCTCCGCAGGCGAGGTTACGCTGGAACTGATCGATGCGCCCCGGGCACTGCCGATCCTGGAAGAAACAGATTATAAACGCATCCGCACCTACGTGCAGCACTTTCATCAGGTGCGAAACGAAGTCGCTGATGACGGTTCATTCATAACCCGGCTCTTTGGCGGAGCCGCTGGCGGCACACGACGCAAAACCGTTGCCGTTACCGAGATACTGGGTGCCCATGCGTGGCAGCGGTACGAGGACGGCAACCTGGCGGCCGAAGGAGCGAACCCGCTGGGGCGGGTGCCCGTGGTACATATCCAGAACCTGCCCCAGCCGGGTTTTTATGAAGGCCTCGGCGACGTCGCCCAACTCACGCCTTTGCAGGATGAACTGAACACCCGCCTGTCTGATCGCGCCAGCCGCATCACCATGCAGTCGTTTAAGATGTATCTTGCCAAAGGTTTGGATGGTATGCCCGACAAACCTGTTTCCCCCGGCCGCATGTGGTGTACGGACAATCCCGATGCAAGCGTTGAGGTCTTCGGCGGTGACGCCGCCAGCCCCAGCGAAGATCTGCACATCGCCGAAGTCCGCGAGGCCATGGACAAAGTTTCCGGCGTAACACCTGTTGTAGCAGGTGTACTCAAAAACAAACTCGGCAATCTCTCCAGTGCCGTTGCGCTCAAGATGACATTCATGGGAATGCTCTCTAAGACCTATCGCAAACAGCTCACCTACGGACAGGGCATCAAAGATATCTGCAAAATGACTCTGGAACTACTGGACAAAGCCGGTGTATTCACAACCGACTTAAACGAACGCGATGTCGAAGTTATTTTCCCCAATCCCATAGAAGAAACCGTTGAGCAGCAGCCCGAAGCGCGAGCGCAGGGATAAACAGTACTGCGGCAGTAAAAGCTGCCCGAATATATATACCTCAGGCCTTTTCTTTGACAAGTTAATAGAGTTTTTATTTTTTTTGATTGTCTCGCCTTTTTGGCAGCACAACAAATGCGCCGAACAATGTTCTCAGCGGTCGCGTCATGATCACAAAAACCTCAAATGTTGAACTTTCATTGTCAATCTGGAAGTGCTTGTGCATGCAGTGAGGCACTGTGATCAATAGCGAACTGAACAGAAACAACAGGTGGTATCGGTTCATGTTGACCGCGCCGGTCTGCAACTGAACTTCTGAAAGCAGCCACAGGCACAATCCGCCAATCAGCGGTGCTAAAGCGATTGAAAGAAACAAAGTTGTATGAACCACCACGATCATTGACTGATTGGTTTCAGGAACCGCGTGAAGCATGTACCGTGTCTGAGCAATGCCGTTGGCACTTTGAAAGACACTCCACAATCCATAGAGAACAAAGACAAAGATCGCTGAAAAGAGATTATGACCTATCAGCAGCCAGCAGGCGATTGCAATAATAATCCCGACATGGGAGATATTGAAGACCGACCGATTACCAAAACGATCGGCCAATCTTCCCCAATAGCGCAGCGAAAGGATTGCACCAAGACTGATCGTCGATGTGGCGAAGATAATGAACCCTTCGCTATAACCAAGTTCCTTAAGATATTTGATCTGGAACGGCAGGCACATAAACGCGGCGATATTATAGATGAAGATATAACCCAAAAAGTACCGCATCTCGCGATTAGTAACAGCCAGTTTTATGGTTTGCCAGGTTGATGGAGGAGATGTGGTTTGGTTCTGGACGGGCTTTTCCTTGAGCTGCCTCAGATAGAAGATTTTTATGATAAAGCATACTTCTCCGACCGCGAACACCGCACAGAACTTCCACCATCCCGGGTCCTTTCCCAAAAACCATGCGATCAGCAGCGTGGTTGCCAAAACACTGCATTGCCAATACATCCGAAAGCTACCGAAAAATTTGCCCGTGATCCGTGCCGGAACATTATCCTGCAAAACCGGAAACCAGCCGGCGGCGCCAATACTGTCTATGATCGACCGGGCGAGCACCGCAAACAGCAGTAAGTAGAGTATCCATCTGCTTGAAAGCCATCCCATGTGTCCAAAGACCGGAAGCACAACAGCCCCGGCCATAAGAATCGCCGGCAGGATACCTCCCCAAAAGACCAGGATTCTGCGTTTGCCGAACCGCCTCATTAGAGAAATGCCCAGCAGCAGAAACGGAGCCCCGGCCCAGATCGAACACGTCAACAGACCCAGAAAAAAGTCATCGGCGCCCAGACTCAGACAATACAATTGAAGCGCACCAGCCAGCAGGCAGGTGCACCCCATCGTATGCAGGATTGAAGTCATAATCGCCGCGCGGATTGAGCGCCGTCGATGATGCGAGCGAATCACCAACCGTCCGGTTTTTGTTTGTCTGATAATATCATCCATAATACACCCGGTCTTATCTTAACAGACCAAGATACCCTTACAAGTCGGAATTGACCGGATAGGCCTTATTATTTATATTTTATACGGGGGTGTGTGAGGTGACCCATGAACGCGACAAAAGATTATTGGAAACATGTTGACAACGGTCGGATCTATGCGATCAAGTGTACCTGTTTCGGCCAGATTATTGGTGCCTGCGGCCCGCTGGATGAGGACAATTTGCCGGACCTGGACGATTGTGAATACAGCAAGGACATCCTTATCTGGGTCGAGACAACCATGGCTGAGGGCAAACTCCGCCGCTTCAACCCCGAACCGGTCAAAAGTAGCTCAGGCCGGCCCTAATTGTCACCTCGGACTTGAGCCGCCCGTCCAGAGCGTTAATGACTGGATGCCGGATCAAGTCCGCCCATGACAGTAACGCATATCTGAACTAAGTAGCATTTTTTCTTTTGTGTTTATCCGCTGAACCACCGCCAATCCCCATCGTATAATCCAGACGCAATAAAGCATTTTATCTCTGTCTTCGGATGGGTTATAATGAAAACGATGATTGACCATTATCATGAAGAATTGAACAGGGGCAATCCCGAAACGTGGCGGCTTCTCAAAGAAAGGGCCTTGGAATCCACCGCCGAAGGGGTGGTTATCTCCGACTGCACACAGCCGGACATGCCGATTATCTATGTCAATAATGCCTTTACTGAAATAACGGGCTATGCTTACGACGAAGTCGTCGGGAAAAATTGTCGGTTCCTCCAGGGCCCGGAAACTAATTCCGCTGCC
>CALETL010000115.1 GCA_937920485.1 uncultured Phycisphaerae bacterium | reverse complement strand
ATCGTATTCTTCGCCCAACACTGCCGCCCATGTTCGATAGGCCGAGCGGTTTTCAAGGATCGGTGCCCCGTCCGCGTCGCCGTCTTCCTGATCGAGCTGATGGGCGAATTCGTGAAAGACCACATTGCGGCCGTCCTGAATATTACGGGCGCCGCCGGTAACGCTGTCCCAGGTTAGTACGACCGGCCCGTTTTGCCATGATTCACCCAATCGGACGCTTTTGCCCTCGACGATCAGCCCGCCATCGTTCATGAGGCCCTTAGCGACATAGGTATGCGGATAGATATAGATCGTCTTGAGCTTGGGAAAAAACCGGGGTTTTCGATTCAGCAGCAGCATACACGCCTGAGCGGCGATGGTAACACGAACTTCATCAGTGATCTCCTGCCCGCCGCAACCGACAAACTGTTTCTCTGCCAAAAACACGTTGACTAAACCATGCAGCTGCTGTTTCAGTTCCTCCGGCAGACGATTATATAGCGGTATGTTCTTTTCTATAAAAGCAGGAAATTGTTCGTCAATTGGCTCACGCATCAACTGTTTCCGCTGTTTGTTTCTCCGGTTGACCTGAATCACCTTCCAGACAATCAGCAAGGTGATTGCTGCAACCACTCCGATTGCAATATGAATTCCTGCCATAAAAAATCACTTTCTCGCCACAATTTTATTCGATGCATGCTGATGTTTTTCAGCGCCGGGATGCTCGTCATCGAATATATATGACAATGATTCGAGGATAGTCCAGTTTTTATACAATGTCTCCAGATCACCATCACCGGCCAGCCCCTTAACAAAAGGAGCAATGTCTGGAGTTGCTGGAAGTACATCAGTGAATATCTGCATTACATGAATCCCACCTTTATTCGTATTTTTCTGAGCATTACGAATGAAATATTTCCAGTCGTCTTTTGCCACAAAGTGAAATGTGCCAAACGACATGACAATATCATATTTTTGATTGAACTCATATTCTCGCAAATCCTGTACCCAAGCATTGATTGCGATATTCTGTTTTGAAGCAGCCCTCCTAAGTTTAGCTATTCCGGCTGGTGAGCTATCGAATGCATTAACCACAAAACCATTTTGTGCCAGAAAAAGATCATTTTGTCCCTCACCGCATCCAATGTCTAAAACCTTTCCGCCAGGCTTAAAAGCATGTAAGTGTTTGACAATCGTTGGATTGGGGTCAGTGCCAAATGCTGACACATCATCGCTTAAATAAGATTCTTCCCAAAATGGTTTCTGCACGATTATTTTCCTGTTTTGGTTTTCAGGTGGTATTTAGCATGGCCCCGCATTTCTTACAAAATTGTGCATCAGGGTCGTGTTGGTTGTGATTGCAAGTGGGGCAGGTTTGGGTTTTCTTTGGCTGGTTCTGGACGATCTGAGCTGTGACAATGCCGGTGGGGACGGCGATGATGGAATAGCCCAACAGCATGACGATGGCGGCCAGGAACTGTCCCGGGCCCGTTTGCGGTGAGATGTCGCCGTAGCCGACGGTGGTCAGCGTCACAATTGCCCAATAGATGCTTTTCGGGATACTTGTGAACACGGTATTCTCCTCCAGCGTTCCCTCAATCGAATACATAATTGCGCCAATGATAACCACTAGCGTCAGCACAAAGCACAAAAACACCATAATCTTTGCACGGCTGGCATACAGCGCCTTGCGAAGCAGGTCCGCTTGTTTGGTGTGGTTGCCGAGTTTAAGCACGCGAAAAACCCGCAGGACGCGCAGGATGCGAAGAACCCGCAGGATGCGGACACCGGGGATCATGCTTAAGTAGGTTGGGATGATCGACAGCAGGTCAATAACCCCGAAAAAGCTTCTGGCATATTTGAGTTTGTCGTTAACACAGTATAACCGAAGAATGTACTCGATGGTGAACAGGATCGTAAAGAACCATTCAGCGGCGACCAGTGGGGCCTTGTAGTCCTGGCGGATTTCCGCAATGCTTTCGAGCATGACCACGCTGACGCTTAGCAGAATACAGATGATCAAAATGACATCAAATGCTTTGCCGGCAGGGGTGTCCGCTTTGAAGATGACTTCGTAGAGGGTTTCTCGGAATGTGTTATTTTGCTTTTTCATAACGGGCGCCCTTTATTCGTTTTTTCACGGTCCTTCGATCCAATGCCGTCAGTCTGGCAACTTTTTCATATGTGCCGTGCTGATCATAGAGTATTTTGCAGTACCTGTCCAGCAATTCATCCGCTGTCAGCGTGCCGCCCTCAATGTTGTCGATCAACCGTTCCTGCTGTTCTTTGCTTTGTGAAAGTTGGCCTTCGTAATCCCGCTTAAGGATCACCCGGCGGATACACTGGGCCAGTTCACGCACATTCCCAGGCCAGGCGTATTGCACTCCGCCTAATTGCTTGTCTATCACTTCCAACACCCGCCCGGTTAGTTCCGCATTCTGTGTGCCGGATATAACAGTACAAAAATGTTCAACCAGTTCGGCCAGTTCTTCCGGGTTTTCCTGTACCCGTTCCGAAAGAGACGGCACACGAATACAGTCCGAGCACAGCCGGTAATAAAAATCGTCCCGGAACTTACTTTCTTTTCGTAACTGTTCAATCGGTTGATTGGTTGCTGCGATCACCCGCCCGCCGAACCGTTGCGGCTTATGGCTGCCCACCGGATAAAAGATGCGTTCCTCAAGGACTTTCAGCAGTTTTACCTGTACCGGGATGCTGACCTCGCCGATCTCGTCCAGAAAAATCGAACCGTGCGGCCCGCACAGGCCAAGTACGCCCTGATGTTCCCCGACCGCGCCGGTAAAGGCGCCTTTGGTGTGCCCGAACAATTCGGATTCCAGCAAACTTTCGGCAAACTGTGACAGGTTGACCGGGATGAACAGGGCGTTAAATCCGGCCTTGAATTGCTGTTTGTCCGTATCGTAGGGGATAAAGCCGCTTTTGCCGATGGCCGCGGCGGCGGCGCCTTTACCGCTGCCGGTTGGCCCGGTCAGCAGCGTCGAAAAATCCTCCATCTTATCCCACATATACCGTTCATAGTCCCGGATGTCGTAGGTAAAGATGTTGTTCCACAGAGCCATCCGCAGTTCCTGCATACAGTCGCTTTTTCCGATGAGTCCCCCGTCGATAAAATGGAACGCTCGCCGGATCTGATAGAACATTGCGAGGTACTGAACCGCCTGCTTTTGCGAAAACCCGCGCCCCAGCAGGGCGTTGATTGCTCCCGGCCCAAACGGTATTTTCAGC
>CALETL010000114.1 GCA_937920485.1 uncultured Phycisphaerae bacterium | reverse complement strand
AAAAGTTGTTTATGCATGAAGCGTTTTTTCAGCGGACTGTACGGTGTTATACAGCAGCATGGTAATGGTCATCGGGCCTACGCCGCCGGGAACGGGTGTGATAAGTGAGGCCTTTTCCTTGACCCCTTCAAAATCCACATCGCCAACCAAGCGGTAGCCGCGTTTCTTTGTGGCATCTTCGACGCGATTGACACCCACATCGATCACCACAGCACCGTCTTTGACCATATCGGCGGTAACCGTGTTAGGCCCGCCCGCCGCGGCGATAATAATATCCGCTCGCTTGACATGCTCGGCCATATTTTTAGTTCGTGTATGACAGACCGTAACCGTGGCGTTACCGGTGGGCGATTTTTGGATCAGCATGTTTGCAATGGGCTTGCCAACAATATTACTGCGACCCACAATAACCACTTCAGCGCCTTCGAGGGGCACCTTACTGCGGACCAGTAACTGGATAATGCCATGTGGGGTACAGGGAAGGTAGGCATCTTGGCCTACGACCATTTTACCGACATTAACCGGATGGAAGCCGTCCACGTCTTTAGCAGGATCGATGGCCAACAGGACTTTATCCTCATCAATATGCTTGGGCAGCGGTAATTGAACCAGAATGCCATTGATCTTCGGGTCCTTGTTGAGTTTTTCAACCAAGGCCAGAAGGTCTTCTTCGGTTGTTTCCGCAGGCAGGCGATTGTCATCACTGTAAATGCCGATTTCTTCGCAAGCCCGTTCTTTAGCGGTCACATAGGATTTTGATGCCGGATCCTCGCCGACCAGAACAACCGCTAATCCCGGTGTAACGCCTTGGGTTTTCAATTTGGCGACTTTTTCTTTTAGCTCTGCCCTCATGTCGGCAGCAACCTGTTTTCCATCAATAATTTGTGCAGTCATTACTTCTCCAGAACTCAGTATTAGCATTCAAAACACAGATAATAGAACCAAGGCCTTATTGTAAGGTTTAAAATTGGTTTGGCAAGGGTGATTAGAACATCCCCGTTACCTTGCCGGTTTTAACATCAACATCGATACGCCGATAAGCCGGGTTGGAACCGGTGCCGGGCATCAGCTTTATATCTCCGGCGATAGGAACAACGTACCCGGCACCCTCGTAAACCATAATATCTCGGATGGGCAGTTCCCAACCGGTGGGGCGGCCCTTAAGCGTCGGATCATGGGATAAGCTCAGATGCGTTTTGACCATGCAGATGCCGAGTTTCCGCATTTCAGGTGTGCTGTCGATTTTTTCGATTTTGGCTAACGCTTTTTCAGAGTAGGTGACGCCTTTGGCGCCGTAAATCTCAGTGGCGATCTTGTTGATACGTTCTTTCAGCGGCATTTTCAGATCATACAGGTATTGGAAGTCTTTTTCTTCCTGTGCGATGGCGGCGACTTTTTCGGCCAGTTCGATGGCGCCGTCGCCGCCTTTGAGCCAGTGGTCCGAGACGGCCGCTTCGGCGCCGTATTCTTCAGCGATGCGGCGGACGAGTGCCACTTCCGCATCGGTATCGGTGTAGAACTTGTTGATGCAGACAATCGGGCGTATACCGGACTTGCGGACGATATCGATGTGAGCGATGAGATTTTCGCAGCCTTTTTCGAGCAGTTCAAGATTTTCCTGTGTGTATTCGTCAGCGAGCGGCTTGCCAGGTTTGACTTCGGGCCCGCCGCCGTGCATTTTCAGAGCGCGAACTGTTGCGACGATGACGACGGCATGGGGTTTCAGGCCGGATATGCGGCACTTGAGGTTCCAGAACTTTTCGAAGCCAATGTCCGCGGCGAAACCGCTTTCGGTAACCACATAATCGCTCAGCTTGGTAGCCACCAGGTCGGCAATGATGCTGCTTTGACCGATAGCGATGTTGGCAAACGGTCCGGCATGGACGAGAATCGGCTGGCCCTCGATGGTCTGGACGAGATTCGGGTTCAGAGCGTCGACCATCCAGGCGGTCATCGCTCCATCAACTTCCAGATCGGCCGTGGTAACTTCATTACCGGCTTTGTCATAGGCAACGACAATCTTGGACATCCGTTCGCGCAGATCCCGGAGATTTTTGGCGACTGCCAGGATGGCCATCACTTCGCTGGAGACGGAAATTTGAGCTCCCGATTCCATTTCGAGTCCGTCCATTTTACCGCCTTTGCCGATGGTGATATTTCGCAGGGCCTGGGCACAGTAATCGATGGCCCATTTGATTTGAACATTTTCCGGGTCGATATCGAGGCGTTTGATGCCAATTTTCTTTAGCCGCTCGTCATCGTAGTTACGTTCATGCTGCATGCGGGCTGTCAGGGCTACCATACTTAAATTGTGGGCATTGGTTACGCATTCGACATCACCTGTCAGACGGATCGAAAATGGTACCATCGGAATACACTGGCTCAGGCCACCGCCGGCGGCAGAACCTTTGATGTTAAAAGTCGGGCCGCTGCTGGGCTGGCGAATACAGCCGCAGACCCTTTTGCCGAGTTTGCCCAATCCCTGCACCAGTCCGATGGTCGTGGTTGTCTTGCCTTCACCGAGGGGTGTTGGAGTGATCGCTGTGACGTCGATGTATCGGCCGGTCGGAGCATGGCGCAGACGATGGAGGATTTTTTTGTAATCAACTTTGGCCAGTTGTTCGCCCATCGGCAGCAGTTCCCCATAGGCCAGCCCCAGATCGCGGGCAAGCTGATAGAGAGGCTTCATATTTTCTTCAGCCGCTTCAGCGATCTGCCAGTCTTTCATTTTAGTCGGGTCCAGTTTCGGCATTTCACAAATTCTCCAAATTGAATATACAATACAGTACCAACAACATAAGGTTGATTATTTCATATTGCTTTGTTTCGTGCTATCTCATAAGTGGTATTTTTTAGTAGTATTATGCTTTTTTTCAAGCCAAGACGTTAGAAAATAAGATTTCGGACATATAAGGACCGATAAATTTCCATAAAACCAGAAAAAAATCTCATAGTAAGT
>CALETL010000113.1 GCA_937920485.1 uncultured Phycisphaerae bacterium | reverse complement strand
TCCTTGCGTTCAAACGCATTGAGCACATATTCCATTACACGAACAACGGTCTGGTCATTGGCGAGAAAACAGGTTTCCTTCCGACTCGACCGCTGCAGTTCCACCGCATCCAGCCGCTTGATATTCTGTGTGGCATAGGTCAACTGCAAACCAAACAGAACAATCATCCATGAAATATAAATCCACAAAACTGTAATTGGGATGATCCCCAGTACACCATAAACAGCAAATTGCGGCACAAATTTTGTTACATACATCCCAAAACCCCATTTGGCAAGCATAAAGATCAACGTTCCCACAAATGCTCCCCACATCGCCGAACCGGGGCTGATCCGTGTATTTGGCAAAAAGAAATATAAAAAGAAAAATGCTATCAGGCTAATTAGAAATGGAACAACCTTAGCTGTAAACTGTATCGCAAAAGTTTGCTTCCATCCAGACTGGGCATTTTGAGACGGCATTGCATTCGGATCTCTTTGAGTCGTTTCATTCAAGTCTGCTTCAACAATCTGCTGTTGTTCTGCTGGAACAAGTTTCTGAACAAGCTTATGTTTCATTACCTGCGTACTGACATAAACCCCCAAACCCAATAGAATCGGCCCTAGGGTCAATAACGCCCAATAGTTAAACAGTCGGTGAAGGAATCCCCTTCCTGAACTGACATGACAAATATGATTAAATGTCTTTTCGATCGTCGTCAGCAAGGCGATCGCCGCCCAGATCACCAACGCCAATCCCACTACCGTAATGGCTCCGGTATGCGCTTTGGACACATAATTTTCGGCAAGATCATCCAAAAATTCCGACACCATAACCGTCTCACCCGTATCTGTCGGATACTGAAGTTTTGTCAGATTCATATAGTCATAGGCAAAATCCACGACTTTTTCACTGACTCCCTGGAATGCTGGAAACATCTGAAATACCATCAACGTTACAATTGCCAACGGTACCAGTCCAAAGACGGAGTGATAAGCCAGTGCCGCCGCTTGTGTGCCGCACTTGTTGATTTTCAGCAAACGAAGACAGTGAAACCAGATACGAACCTGAAAAACCAAAAACCGGGTCCATTTGCCGAGCTCTTGTGTCGGAACAGTAAACAATTTTCTTATTTTCTGTATCATGACGGATTGTCCTTTCTCATTCAAAGAGACGTTCCAATTGCTTTTTAAGCTCTTTTTCGAGCAGTTGTCTGCCCTGCTGCTCCAATAGCTTTCCAGTATCAATCCTCGGACGATCCAATGTTCCCTCTATCGGCAAAGTAAACCTGTCAGTTGATCGATCTCCGACTTTCACATTCTCAAACTCCAGCGTCCATGGCAGTGTCACATCCATTGCCAGCGAGTTATCCAACCCAATCCGTCCCCGAAAGTTTAACGGATTATCTTCTACGTCGATCTGCATGTCCTGATAACTCAAAAAACCATTCCTCAGTAGAAAGTCTGTCGGGTGAAGCTTCATCATAACCATATCTGGTTGTTTGAACAAAGCTAAAATCTGTTTTGTAAAAGAACCGGCTCGCATTCTCAGAGAATCAATCTGAAAAGTCCCGTCTATTGCCAACAGATTATTATCGTCACCTGTTAATGGAATAGACATTTGCCTACAATAGAAACTGGCGATTCCGCTGGACTGCGAAGCATCTACAAACATTGGATTGGTGTACATCAGCAATAGCCGCGTCATCGTGTCATTAATATGAACCTTGTCAAGAATCGACATCGGTTTGGCCAATCGAAACACACCCGGCTTTTCATTTAAATCTATAATTCCGGAAAATTGAAGCGTTCCATTATTGACCGTCGTCTGTGGAATATTAAGACGGGCAACGCCTTTTTGAACATCGATCCCTAACTCTGTGGGTCCGAAATTAAGGCCGAAATATTCTGCGGATGCAAATCCCAATGAACCTTTCGCATCCAAATTGGCAGTCATCGTTTCAGGCCGGCTGCTCGGATAGGTTGACTCGAAATGAAAAGCGTCCTTTCGCTTTCCGCGCAGTTGAAGTCCATCAGGTAGGTATATCGACGCAAATGATGAAACAGCCTGCCAGTCATACTCGACTTCAAAATCACCAAGTATCTCAGTTTGACTCTTGCTTACTTTTTTTTTAACAGTGCCTTTGGTAACGTTGATCAATGTTTCGCCATGGGTACCACGCATATCCAGTGTCTTAATATCAATCGTCTGCTTATCAGTGTCCAGCAGAATATCCGCATCCAGAACCACCATGTCCTGAACAAACGGCTCACTGTCCGGAATTGCAATTTTCAAATTATTAATTTTTGAATTTTCCGTCAGCAAATGAACCTGACTTCCGGTCGTGCTGATATTGACTGCAGCGTCCATTAATCCGGCCACCTTTTTATCGCCAAGGTCACCGGCAGCGATTTGAAGAAACGGCCATACTTTTTCCAGATCTATCGAAGCGTGTGCATTCATTGAAAGTGTTTGATCCGCCTGCTCAGACCTTGGCATGATCAGATCACGAATCTTGACCGTTCCCGGTGTTCCGGCCAGATTAGCGGAACTAATTCGAAGCTGTTCTTTGACATTATCCAAAGCACAGTTAAAATCCACCTGCATATCTGTTACCGGCGTCTTGATATTTTGCTTTTGAATAACAAGCTGTTTGACTTCTCCTGTACCGGAAATCTCGATAGCGTCGTTATTCATACTTGCCTGACCAGATAGCGACAACGCCCCTGCCATTGACATATCAGGCATATCTAAATTAAATTCTTCTGCAAGCTGTTGTACACCGGCAAGCTCAGTATCGAGTGCATAGTTCCCTTGAATTCGCTTAATATTGTTATCATCAATAACAACGGTCATGTCAGTATTGAGATTGCCAGTTAAATTGATCTTTTTGTCCATTAAAGCAAACACCGGCTTGAGACTGGCAAGTTGCAATTTGGATACCTTTACATCAAATTCACCGGCCTGTATTTTCCAGCCGGTTTTATCTAAATTCACGTTACCTTTTGCCGATATAGGTGAACCAGCCGCATCCATTGTCATATCCATCGACCCGGACTTGGCGGCCTGATCGAACTGTACATTTGAAGTGATATTCTTAAAAACCACTGTCTGAGGAACATCACCAAGCATCTCAACGGTAGCATTGCCGTCGATCAGTTCCAGATCAATTTGGTTAACAGGAAAGACCGGCGGTGGAGCATCCGATTTTACCGACGATGCTTTAGCCGATGGTATTTCAGCTTTTTCTGTGCCGGAATGGGGTTTTTGCTCCATAGGAACTTTTACATAAACCCGGGGCTGGTCAATGATGGTTTTCCCAAGCTTTACTTTGCCTGCCAGCAATGACATATACCTGGGCTGAGTTTCGACCCTTTCGGCGTTAACCGAGGTGTTTCCGGTGCTGTCAGCATAGGAAAGATTTGTTAGCTTGACTCCTTTAAACCAGCCCATGGAAAAGTCGTCCATTTGAACCTGACCATCCACCGATTGATTGATCTTCCCTAAAAGGAAATTTGTTCCCCCGGATGAGGACAGATACAACGGAAGACCAAAAAAAATCAGCAGGACAATACCTGCTGATAAAATAAAACCCCACTTTATCACCTTCAGGGCTTTCCGACGGCTCTTCTTTTGATTCTTGCTTTCCTCACTCATTGCCGGCCCCTTCAATTTTAGCTGTTCATAATTTCCTCAGACTTTGCTTTGATAATTCCATCAATCTGGTCGATATGCTTTTTGGTCGTATCGTCAATACTATCCTTGCCTTTTTTGCAGTCATCTTCGGTAATCGTCTTGCCCTTTTGTTCGTCATCCAATTGTTTATTCGCATCCCGTCGAATATTTCGAATGCTGACCTTGGACTTCTCGCCCAACTGTTTAACCTGCCCAACGATCTGCTTGCGGCGTTCTTCACTCAACGGGGGGATATTCAGACGAATCATTTTTCCGTCAAGAACCGGTGCCAGACTTAAATCACTCGATTTAATCGCCTTTTCAACGTCTTTAATACATGCAGGATCAAACGGTTTGATCACAATAGAGGCCGGTTCCGGAGCCGCAATGGTAGCCAGAGACTTCAGCGGCGTCGGAGAACCGTAATAATCCACGCTCAGGTTTTCGACCAACCCCGGCGCCGCCCGACCGGTACGGACCGATTTAAGTTCATTGCGTAAGAAATCAACCGCTTTTGCCATGCCGCTTTCATGCGAGGACAGTATTTGTTTCGTTGGCATAACGTTCCTTTCTAAACGAATTCAGATTTCGGGCAAAAATCGCTATCGCTAATCAGAAATCAGCGTTCCGACTTTTTGACCGTTCAATGCCTTGGTAATATTACCTTGGTTAAAAATATTAAGCACAATAATGGGAATCTGATTTTCACGACACAAGCTGATCGCAGCCGGATCCATCACTTTCAGATTCTGCTCCAATACCTGCTGATAGGTCATCGATTCAATCAGCTTCGCATCAGGATTCTTAACCGGATCGTCCGTATAAACGCCCTCGACCTTCGTTGCCTTAATCATCAGATCCGCATTCAGCTCGGAAGCCCGAAGCGCCGCACAGGTATCCGTCGAGAAGAAGGGATTGCCGGTTCCACCGGCCAGAATAACAACACGCCCGTTTTCAAGATGTCGAACGGCTCGACGACGAATGAACGGCTCGCAAATCGCCGACACTTCAATCGCACTGCAAACACGTGTGGGCTGGCCGGCTTTTTCCAAGGTTTCCTGCAATGCACAAGCGTTAATGACCGTTGCCAGCATTCCCATATAATCGGCGGTCGTCCGGGGAATATGGCTTTCGCGTGAAAAGGTTGCGCCACGAAGAAAATTTCCTCCGCCGACAACAATGGCGATTTGGAAGCCCGACCGGCTGATCTTAGCGATCCGCTCGGCAATGGACTCAATGGGGTCCCCTTCAATACCAAAGCCGCCGGGCTTACAGAAACTTTCCCCGGAGAGCTTTAACAACACGCGTTTGTACTCACTCATCTCCTTGACCTTCCCTGCTGAATCATCCTGCATTAAAAAAGGCACCGAAAACACCTGTTTCCGACGCCTTCTATTATACCAAGGAATTAACCTATTTCAATGCGTACGAAGCGTTTTATTTTGGCCTCACCGCCGGCGGCTTTAGCGGCCTCGGTCAGCGCCTGTCCAATGGTCTTGCTGTCATCTTTGACATACATCTGCTCAACCAGACAGTTTTCCTTGAGAAATTTGCCAATTTTGCCATCGACAATCTTGTCAATAATATTCGCCGGCTTATCTTTGACCTGTTCGGCAGCGATCTTACGTTCTTTTTCGATCACTTCAGCATCAAAGGAGTCCTTATCCAGTGCCATCGGATTCATGGCAGCGATATGCATACAAATACCATCCGCAACGGACTTAACCGCACCGGCCACATCATCACTGCTGGCTTCAACTTCCACCATGGCACCTACCTTATTGTTGAAATGGACATAGGAACCAATAATTCCATTCTCTGAAAGCGTATAACGTTCAAAATCTCCGATTTCGGTTTTTTCGCCGGTTTTGCTGACAGTGTCGGTTAGAATTTCCGAAAATTTCCTACCGTTGCATTCAACGTCCATCAGGGCTTCGCCGCCAGCATCAACCGGGGCCGCAAACCCGCACTCCAGA
Source organism: uncultured Phycisphaerae bacterium (assembly GCA_937920485.1). GTDB lineage: Bacteria > Planctomycetota > Phycisphaerae > Sedimentisphaerales > Anaerohalosphaeraceae > 4572-13. Next base: position 236 of record CALETL010000113.1, on the reverse strand, counting down.
AGCGTCTCGGCTGCGGCGGCAAAGTCGTCATTCTTTGCAACAAAATCTGTCTCACAGCACAATGAAACCATAACGGCCGTCTTGCCGTCATCAGTTGTCCCGCCGAGAACACGTCCTTCGGTAGTATCACGCCCGGCACGTTTTTCCAATGTCGCAAGCCCTTTTTTACGAAGCAGTTCCATTGCTGCATCCAGATCCCCGCCTGTTTCGCCGAGAGCTTTTTTGCAATCCATCAT
>CALETL010000112.1 GCA_937920485.1 uncultured Phycisphaerae bacterium | reverse complement strand
AAGTTTTTTCGCCGGAGTTGTTGCGTTGTCAAAGAATGTGACAGGCTCCTGCGGCAGGGCGAAATAAATCCGCGGCGTATTATTGGGGTCATAAAGCGAGCCGTCATAATAGTTCGGTTCGGTACCATCAAAGCGGACAATAACAGGTAAGCCCGAACTATCGGTCGCCAGCGGCGTACCGTTACCTGCATACGGTTCATCTGGGATTTCAAAATCAACTGGAGATTCAAATATTGTTATACTTCCGGTTGTTACATCGATACCATCAAATATTGAATCGTTGGGATCTGTGACCTGAAATTCTGACAGAGGGATATCAGGATCGGTTTTGCCGCTGCTGAACCAATCCCAGTTGTCATGATCGTTGCTTCGGCAAACAGAGATATTATGGCTCAGGACCGGAACGTCCAATGAGGCCCAGAAGGCGGAGTCGGCGTTGTAATCACCGCCGGAGTTATCGCTGGAGATGATAATCAGGTCAGCATTGCGAAGCTCTTGTTTTTCGATGTCATTAAGAGATTCCTTGTATCTATCATCATCGATCAGTACATTTACATTGTCCAGGTAAATATCTCGGAGGAACTCGCTATAACCGTTTTCTGAAGCGTTGTCGCTGGTGACAATGATGATGTTCAGCGGCCGTGCCTGCAGTGTGCAGCAAATGGAAAGAACAAATAAAGCTAAACAGATTTTGCGAACCATGTACAGCTCCATACGAGTTTGGCGCCCCTCGACAGATAGACGATTCAACCGTAGCAGTATACCAGAAAGAGCGTTTTAATTCAATCAACTGCTGGCAGTATCGGTGTTTACAGGCTTTATGGCGAGAAAATCTTTGCAAATTTTATCGATTCAGGGCATTATGAGGGGAGTTTTCAGATTTTAGGAAACCTAACACGATGACACAGCAGGATGCGAACCAGATTACATTAGAGACGCCGGTGCAGTTTATCAAGGGTGTGGGGCCGTCGCGGGCCAAGAGCTTTGCCGAACTCGGTGTTGAAACGGTCGGGGATATGCTTGAGTATTATCCGCGGGACTGGGTATTTCTGCCGGAGCCGGTTAAGATCGTCGATGCTGGCCCGAATCAATCTGTCTGTCTGGTCGGGATTGTCGAGCAGACGGACTGGCAGCCGTATCGGAAAGTTCCCATATTTGAAATCACCTTAGCTGACGAGACGGGCTATATCCGGGCAGTCTGGTTTCATGGACGGTATCTGGTCAATCAACTCGAACCGGGACAGGCATTGCTGGTCCACGGCAAGGTTACCAAATATAAACACCAACTCCAGTTGTCTAATCCGAAGTTCATTGTCCTTCAGGAAGATCAACCTCGCGGCCCGGAGGCCTTCAGCGGCCCGGTCTATCCGGCCAGCGCCAAATTAGCCAGCTGGCAGATCAAAAAGATCATGCGGTCGCACATCGATGAATTTGCGGCGTTGATGCCGGAGTTATATGATGGAGCCTTTTTGAAGAAAAATGAGCTAATGCCGCGGCAGGAGGCCTATCGGCAAATCCACGATCCTGTTGACGAGGATACACTGACCGAAGCCAAACGCCGACTCAAATATGATGAACTGTTCCTGATGCAGACCGGGCTGGCGCTGAAGCGTTATCATGTCCAGCATGGCGCTCCGGCGGTTGTGATGCGGTCCAACGACAAAATCGACAGCCGGATTCGAAAGCGGTTTCCGTTTATGCTGACTGAGGATCAGGAGCAGGTGATCGCCGAAGTGGTCGCGGATATGGGTAAGGAGATTCCGATGAATCGGCTTTTGCAAGGCGATGTCGGTTCAGGTAAGACGGTCGTTGCGCTGTATGCGGCACTGGTGGCGGTGGCGAATAAGTGTCAGGCGGCGATCATGGCGCCGACCGAGATTCTGGCTCGTCAGCATTTTCAAAGCATCGAGCGGTTTTTAAAGGGAAGCCGTGTTCGTCGCGAACTCATTGTCGGCGGTCTGACCGGAAAAAAACGTACAGCCGTTTTAGAGCGAATTCAAAATGGCGAGGTCGATATCATTGTTGGAACGATTGCCCTGATTCAGGAAGATATTGACTTTGCTAATCTCGGCCTCGTGGTGATTGATGAGCAGCATAAATTCGGCGTACATCAGCGAGCCAGCTTGCGCAAGGGCCGCTCGCCGCATTGTCTGGTCATGACGGCGACTCCCATCCCGCGAACATTAGCCATGACGGCGTTTGGCGATCTGGACGTGTCGACTATCAAGCATAGCCCGCCCGGTCGCGGCGAGGTCATCACCCGCTGGGTGCAGCCGCCCAATCGCAACGACGCCATGGAGTTTATCCGCCAACGGTTGCGAGCGAAGAAACAGGCGTATTTTGTCTATCCGCGTATTGATTCGGAGAACAATGTCGATTCGGAAAAAACCGACATCAAGGCCGCGGTCGATGAGTATCATATTCTAAACGAGAAAGTCTTTCCGGAGTTTAAGGTTGCTTTGCTGCACGGTCAGATGACCTCCGATGAAAAAAAAGAAACGATGGCCGATTTTCGTGCGGGCAAGATTGATGTACTGGTCTCGACCGTTGTGATTGAGGTGGGTGTCGATGTACCCAATGCCACGATCATGGTGATCGAAAACGCCAATCGATTCGGGCTGGCTCAACTGCATCAGCTTCGCGGACGCATTGGCCGGGGACAGAGCAAGTCGTATTGCCTGCTGTTTGCCGAAACCGAGGACGAAACGGCGATCAGCCGTCTGGATATTATGACGCGCAGCCGAGATGGATTCGAGATCGCCGAACACGACCTAAAACTCCGCGGCCCCGGCGAATTATTCAGCGCACGACAGCATGGCCTCCCCGATCTGAAAATCGCCAACATCGTCGAGGATTTTGACCTACTGAATCTGGCCCGCCGGGATGCATTTTCGATTATTGATGGCGACCCCACATTGAAGCAGTCGGAACATTCAACACTCCGGCAGGAAGTGATCGCCCGTTTCGGTGACAAACTTGGCCTCGTTGACGTGGGGTAACATGTATTCTGCCGAAGGGGGGGGACGATAGCTCGCGCAGCGAGTGAAATGTTGTAGCCACATCCGTAAGGGTGTGGGTTCGAAATGCTCCTCCCTTTTTGAGCCCCATCGGGGCGGCATTTTGTAATGCGATGTTATGCCGCCCGCTGCGCGGGCTCTGGGTGTGGGGGATTGTATCCTTATCCACGGGCTGACGCACCGTGGCTACAACATAACGGCCTCTGTGAGGCCTAAAAGAATCCCGCTGGTTCCCACGGCCAAGCACAGCTTGACCGTGCCACCCTTTTTAAAACTTCTGCTCTAATCCTTACACACAATCACCCCGGGCACTCAGCGTAAT
>CALETL010000111.1 GCA_937920485.1 uncultured Phycisphaerae bacterium | reverse complement strand
GGGTTCTCTGAGATGAAGATTATCAATACGTTGTGTCGGGAAACCATGGAACGCCAGACCGCTGCGGTCAAACTCTGCCGTCAGGTCGACGTGATGTTTGTTTTAGGCGGCCTGCATAGCGCCAACACCCGAAAACTGGCCGAATTATGCAAAAAACACAATTCGCAGACTTATCACTTGCAAAATTGGGCCGAACTTGATAAAAACTGTCTTTTCGGCAAGGCGACCGCCGGCGTAACTGCCGGGGCTTCAACTCCGGACGAGGTCATCGAGGAGTTTGTGCGAAACCTCGAACACTTCGATTCGACTGCCGAAAAAAGTTAGAAGGACAAGGACGGTAATGTATGTATTGTCAGGAAGGCATTGGCGGCGTAGCCAATGCATTTTCCATTAACCTTAATGTTAATTGAGGTCAAAGCGGATTGCGTAAATGTGGGGCGCAATTGCAGCTAAAAACAGACTCCACAGGAGATTTTAAATGGTAGACAGAAATCTTATTAACAAGCTTGGTCTTTCAGCGGAGCAGATCGAGCAGGAAATCAACGAACTTTTCACTTCCGAACACACCCAACTCCTTGAAGAAGAACTGGCAAAGAAAGTCGAAGCACTCGTTCCCGGCACCATCGTCACAGGCAGAATTGTAACTCAACTGGGTAATGACGTTATCGTCGAACTGGGTCTCAAGAGCGAGGGCATGGTCGAAGCCAGCGAGTTTGACGATCCCGAAGAGATCGTCTCCGGCAAGGAAATTGAAGTCCTTCTGGAAGAAATGGACGCCGAGAGCGGAATTCTGCTGAGTAAACGCAAAGCCGACCGCATTCGCGGTTGGGAACGTGTTATTGAAAGTAATGCCGAAGGTGATGTTGTTAAGGGTATTGTCAGCCGCCGCATCAAAGGTGGTCTGCTGGTCGATATCGGCGTTCCGGTGTTTCTGCCGGCTTCACAGGTCGACATCCGCAAACCCGGCGACATCAGCCGGTTCATCGGACAGGAAATTGAATGCAAGATTCTCAAGATCGATACAGAGAATCATAATATCGTGGTGTCTCGCCGTAAGATCATCGAAGAGGACCGCCATGCAAGTAAGGAAAAGATTCTTGCGGAAATCGGAGAAGGTCAGATTCGCAAAGGTATTGTTAAGAATATCGCCGACTTTGGAGTATTTGTGGACCTTGGCGGCTTAGACGGTCTGCTTCATATTTCCGATCTGAGTTGGGGCCGTATCTCGCACCCGTCTGAACTGGTCGAACTGGACCAGGAGATCGAATGCGTGGTCATCGGTGTTGACAAGGAAAACGAAAAGATCTCTCTGGGTCTCAAACAAAAGAGCGAAAGTCCCTGGGAAAATGTGGAAGAACGTTACCCCATCGGAAACAAAGTGACCGGTATGATTGTCAATATTATGAACTATGGCGCATTTGTCCGTCTGGAGGAAGGTATCGAAGGTCTGATTCACATCAGCGAAATGAGCTGGACCAAACGCATCGGCCATCCCGGCGACATTCTGAGCCTTCGCGAAGAAGTCGAAGTTCAGGTACTCGAAGTCAACAAGGACAAGCAGGAAATTTCTTTGGGTCTCAAGCAACTTGAAACCAACCCGTGGAGCGTGGCCAGCCAGAAATATCCCGTCGGTACGATTGTAACCACGAAGGTTACCAGTTTGACCAACTATGGTGCCTTTGTTGAGATTGAGCCGGGGATTGACGGTTTGATTCACATTTCAGATTTGAGCTGGACCAAAAAATTCAACCATCCGGGCGAAGCGCTGCAAAAGAGCCAGGAGGTCAAAGCGGTGGTTCTCGAAGTGGACGAAGAAAAGCACCGTGTTTCACTGGGTATTAAGCAAATGACAGAGGACCCGTGGGCACACGCGATTCCGGACAAATATATTCCGGGCCAGATCGTCAAGGGTGCTGTGACTAAGCTAACCAATTTCGGCGTCTTTGTTGAACTGGAGTCCGATCTGGAAGGCCTGCTGCACATCTCTGAGATTTCAGATGAGAAAGTCGATTCGCCGCAGGATGTTGTTAAGATCGGTCAAGAGCTTGAGGTTAAAATACTTCGAGTCGATACCGACTCTCGCAAGATTGGTTTGAGTTTGCGTCGTGTCCAGTGGGCTGCCGAAGATAAAGAAAAGGAAGGCGACGAAGCCGCCCATCCGACCGAAGAGGCCCCCGCACCTGTTGTTGAAGAATCCGAATCGGTTCAGCGTCGCGGCGGACTGGATGGTTCCCTGATGCCGGATTCTTTGAATATTTCTGTGCCGAACAAAACCCCGGAAAAGGAAGCATAATTTCTTTGAAAATATAGTTGCTCAAAACCGCCTGCGGGGAGTTAACCGGCGGCGGTTGATAGTCGATACACTCTAACAGGGCGTGCAGCAGATTGCGGCACGTCCTGTTGGCCCTATAATAAAGGGCCTGTTGTGAAGAACGATAAGATTTTGATGTTAATTACACAACAGGAGTAAGTGTCATGGCTTTTGATGCAACGATTAAAGAATACCTGAAAGAAATTGATGAATCTCCGCTGTTGACCTGGGAGGATGAAAAGACTCTGGCGACGGCGGTTCTGGAAGAAAACGACCCCTATGCTCGTGAACGGCTCGTCCGAAGCAATCTTCGTCTGGTCGTCAACATTGCCAAGAAATTCTCGGGCCGCGGCCTGACCCTTGGAGACCTGATCGAAGAGGGCAATCTCGGCCTGCTGCGGGCAGTGGATACATTTGATCCGGATCATGGTGTGCGATTCAGCACCTATGCGGCGTGGTGGATCAAGCAGTCGATCAAACGGTCGATATTGAGCAACTCACAACCGATTCATATTCCGACCTATATGGTCGAATTGATTAACCAGTGGCGGCAGGTCTATGCCGAACAGGAATCGCGGCTTGGCCGGACCGTCAGTTTGGACGAGATGGCTACAGCGATGAAAGTGCCGCTTCGTAAGGCACGGGCCATTCGGGATATCGTGGCAGTTGTGGATAATGGGTTTCAATATGATTCTCCCGATCAAAACGCCGGCCTTGACGAATCGATTGAAGATGATACAATCTTAACGCCCGAAGAAGACCTTGGCACCAATGAAGAGTTGCAAAAGGCGCTCGAATTGCTGGATGAAATCGAGCCGCGGGAGGCCGAGGTATTGCGTTTGCGGTTTGGCCTGAACGGGGTTGAGCCGTTGACCCTCAAGCAGATTGGTAAAAGACTGGGACTTACGCGAGAACGTGTTCGTCAGTTACAGAAAAATGCCCTTGCACAATTGAACGAGTTGTTGATGGCATAGAAACACAAATGACGTAACCGACAAGGCGAAGTTCCAGCGAACTTCGCCTTTTTTATTATGTTGAAATAAGGATATTACAATGCCAAATGAGATGATCGATCTGAAAGGATTTATTCGAGATATTCCGGATTTTCCCAAGCCGGGTATCCTGTTTCGGGATATTACGCCGCTGCTGGCCGATGCCAAAGCGCTGAGTTGTGCGATTGATCAATTGGCAAAGCCGTTTGAAGGCAAACGCATTAATGTGGTTGCGGCGGTGGAAGCCCGCGGGTTTATCTTCGGCTCGGCAGTTGCCAAAGCGCTGAATATCGGTTTTGTACCGGTTCGCAAACAGGGCAAACTGCCCTTTGATACACACTCGGTTAGCTACGGACTCGAATACGGCGAAGATGCGGTTGAGGTGCACACCGACGCAATTCAATCCGGTGATAAGGTACTCATGGTCGATGACCTGCTGGCCACCGGTGGTACAATGGTCGCGGCGTGCGAGTTGATCGAAAAACTCGGCGGCGAAATCGCTGGCCTGACATTCCTGATTGAACTGGCCGATCTAAAAGGCCGGGGCTTATTGAAAAAATACAACATCCATACTGTGATAACATATTAAATGTAGGGTGGGCCATGCCCACGCGGTCAATTATATGTGTCTACGCCGATTAAAAATGGATTGTATTCTTCCTGTATTTACATATTATATTGTTCATGTCAAATTATCGTCGCGTAAAAATTGAAGGGGCATGGTACTTCTTTACGGTTGTAACCTATAAGCGTCGGTCTTTCTTGATAGATGATTCAGTCCGTCCCATTCTAAAAGAAGCATTCCGTCAGGTTAAGGCAGACCGTCCCTTCGAGATGCCTGTGTTTTGTCTGATGCCGGACCACTTTCACTGTATCTGGCAGATGCCTCCGGGAAACTGCGATTACTCGACACGGTGGTCAATCATCAAACGCGCGTTTTCAAAAAACTATATCGCCGCAGGCGGCAAGCCATTGGCCCAAACCGATTCACGCTGGAAAAAACGGGAGGTGGGAGTTTGGCAGCGGCGGTTTTGGGAGCATCGGATTCGAGACGAGGATGATTATTGGAACCATGTACATTACATCCATTACAACCCCCTCAAACACGGATTAGTCAAGCGACTTGAGGATTGGCCGTATTCGACCTATCATCGATTTTGCCAACAGGGGATGTATGAGGATTTTGATTGGAATTTGTTTGAGACGGAGGATGATGGCGGGGAATTGGAATTTTATGAATAAGGTGAAATGTATTCGATATAACAGCCCTTTGGGCCTGAAAAGGAAGGGGAATATTTTAATCAGCGTGGGCACGGCCCACCCTACATTTACTGATATTGTATCCTCAGGGGGTGGCACGGTGAAGGATGGTCAAGGTTTTGGGTTTTCGGGCAAACTCATTGCAAAATCGGGGGATTTCTGTATAATGATGTGATTCTATGGATAAAAACAGGGATTTCAGCTTTAAAATGAGCCCAAATATGCAAAAACTTGCCGTAACGATTCCGGCGTCGCCGCAGGGGAGCTATCCGATTGTCATTGGCAACGGGATCCTGGGCGGTCTGTGGACGCAGATCAAGACGCAATGGCCATCGCTCAATCCATTTGTTGTGACGGACGCTGAACTGGTTAAAGCGGGGCATTTGCAGACACTGCTTGGCGGTGAAACTGTGCCGACCTATATCATTGATCCAGCGGGGGAGGTTTCTAAGCATATTCAGACGGTGGTTGAAAAACAAATTTGTAGTTGATTTTACGGTATGTTATTTCACTGTGGTCATTGTTTTTATTTCCATCAGGCACGTCGTTCCATATACAAGAACGATGATTCATTTCATACCATT
>CALETL010000110.1 GCA_937920485.1 uncultured Phycisphaerae bacterium | reverse complement strand
AAGAAGGCCAGATTAAACAAAAAACATATAATTGTGTTGTCAGAGAAGTTGACGGCCAACCCGGTCAATGGGCCATCTGTGGTGGAATCTGATTAAATAGTATTCGAGAATTCCCCAAGCCGGTCTTCGCAGGCCGGCTTTTTTGTTAGGCCTCGCAGAGGCCGGTATGTTGTAGCCACGTTCCGTCAGGGCGTGGTTTGGAGTGCGCCCTTCTCATCAAAGAGCCCGCGCAGCGGGCGGCATGTGGGATGCGGTACACGAATATATGTCGCCCTCTGCGAGGGCTTGGAGATGATATTTATTACATCCTCAACCCCACCCTCACGGGATGGGGCTACAACATGTCGCCCTTCGGGCTTTATCTTGTAAATCCCGTTAATCCCGTCTAAAAAATCTTCGTGCTCGGAGCCTGCCCCGTACTTGATCCGGGGTGTCCTTCGTGGTGAAATGCCCGCTTTCCTCTTCGCTAAAGCTACGGTGGGACAGGCCTCACTGTAGCGGCTTTGTTGGTTCAATCCCTAATTTAAACAGCAATCGCTGTGTCAGTTCCATCGGCAGGCCCATGACGTTGGTAAAGGAACCTTCGATGCGGTCCACGAATTCGTCGCCGGTTTCCTGAATACCGTAGGCCCCTGCTTTACCTTCCCACTGGCCATTTTGGATATGATCGGCAATTTGTGCTTCAGTCAGCTTTCTTGGATACACAATCGTCGTATCGGCCTCGACGATCTCGATATTCTTCTCAATGCAAACCAATGCTAATCCCGTAATGACTTTATGCGGCTTGCTGAACAGTTTGCGGGTAATTTCCTCGGCGTGGTCAGCGTCATCGGGCTTGCCGATAATCTCTCCATCCAGATCGACCACCGTGTCAGAACCAACGACAACGGCATTTGGGAAACGAACCGCGACGTCGTTGGCCTTGGCCAGAGCCAATATTTTTGTATGTTCTTCTGAACTGATTCCGTTACCATCATATTGCGACTCATCCACATCGGACGGGACGATCTCAAAACAATATCCTGCTTTCCTGAGCAGATCCCGCCGCCGTGGCGATGCCGAAGCCAATATGAATTGCGATTTTCTGATGGATTCCATAACTAAGAACTACGAACTAAAAATTCAAAACTATTTCAGCCGCACGTGATAAACGATCTTTTTACAAAAATTCTGGTACTCCGCTTCGAGTGCATCAATATCCGGTTCAATGTAATGCGTGAACAGCGCCGGTGAGATCTGCGTATTCCAACCGACCGTCAATGGTTGGGTTCGGTCGGCTGCGATTGAAGCAAAACTGTTTTGCAGGGGCCATGTTCCGTTTGCCCCGCCTAACAGCATCGCATGGTATTTCCGAAGTCGAATTCCATAATTATGCTCACGAAGGAATCGTACCAGCGCATAATTTTGAGCATAAAAAGCGATCACGGCATCGTTCTTTGCATGAATATTTAAAACCTGCCCGGGATTCAGGACGATCAGATTCCGCAGCGGGATCATTTGCTTTTTCGAAAGTGTTTTTTTTAAAGAACCCAGCCGCATCATGTTCCGTGACGGTTCAAAATGAAATTGTCCCTTCGAATACCGGCAGGTTTCAAATAGTGTGGCGATGCCTTCATCCAGCCAGCTTGGCAAACGATAGACGAACAGCCGCTGATTGAACTGGTGCCATCCCTCGTGGCCGATGACAGAAAACGTTTGCTTGCGACCGATATTATAAGCCACAACGATTCCATTACGTACATAGGCCCCTCGCTGAATCTGCAGATAGACCTTTGCATCTTTTCCGGCTATGCCATGGGTGAAATGCTCCCACTGGCTGCGGGTGTCGAACAGATAAACCTCCAGAGGCCGCCCGGATGACAAAGGTTTGGGCAGCTGGCTTTGATATGCTTGGTAAGCGGATTCCAAAAACGCCGGAAGCTGGCGAAGCATTAACGGCTCTAACAGTGTGGTATAAACCTTATAATGTTTTGTCTCAAAAACAAGTCCGTCGCCGTATGAATTCTTCCAGGGTTGTACATTCTTAACCGCCGGCTCATTGCGGATGTAGTCAGCCATGTGATGGGCCCCGTTCAGAGGCGCTGTGGAATATGATTGCGGCTGTGGATTTGATGTAAGTGGTTCAGTACAGCCGGACAAAGAAAAAACCGCCGCAATCAGAAACACAACGATTACATAATTAAATTTCATTATCACCCTTGCTGATTATTGAATATCGTTCCATGTGGCACCGAAGATTTCTGCGGTAAACAGATAAACGTCCACTTCCGGATCGTTTTTCCATGCGTCCGGGTCCAGACCCGCTTTATGGGCGCAGCAATAACTCAAAAAGTCCGCTTCATCCCAGCCGGTTTCCGTGGCCACCTGCGGCAGAAAACAGCCCGATTGTCTGCCATTGGTGATATAAATACCATTGATACCCAAACGCAAGCTCAGCGGATCATCCGTCTTGACCATCGGAGAAAGTACGGATATTTCGATGTCTAACTGAGGCAGTTCATCGACAGTAATCCGATTGCCGCCGAACCGTGGGTCATGCATACACGAAGAAACTGCCATCTGACAAACCATCTCGATCAGCGGCTTGTCGGCAGTAAATTGCCCGATGCACCCGCGTAATTCCTGACCGTTTTTCAATGTCACAAAACACCCCACCTCAGCCCGTAGCTCAGGATCGTCCGTTTTCGGCTCATACACCGGTTTTCCCGTAACCGCCGCAACAATCGTCTCCTTGGCAACTTTCAATAAAATATTTTTCTGTTCCGCATTCATACAAGTCACAAATTCACACACTATTTTTTTGATTTTGCATGTAAAATTTTGGTA
>CALETL010000109.1 GCA_937920485.1 uncultured Phycisphaerae bacterium | reverse complement strand
GCCGACAGGATGCTCGGTTTCAACCGGCTGGAATTTCAGCTTTTTCAGGGCCTTATGATGCAGGGCGATCTTGTCCAGCATGACCCCGGTAAAGGTCAAGGGGCAATCGAACCGCTTGGCCAGAATCCGCATCGGGTGGTCAGTATATCCCGACAGCGGGGCTTGAATAAAGGGCATATCCAATTGTATAGAACCGAATTTTAGCATTTTTCAGTTAAAAGTCCTGTAAAGCCGTGAAAGCCAATAGTTTATGGAAAAGAACCCGCCCGTCAACCGCCAATTTTGCCCAATTCCGCACTTGACGCTTTTGGTCCGGAGTGCTATAATCCCCGCCTTAATACCATTGGGGTATAGTGTAACGGTAGCACGACTGACTCTGAATCAGTTAGTTGGGGTTCAAATCCCTGTACCCCAATTTTTTTCACTTTTAGTGAAGAAAATGAGCAGGGGGACACTTGTTAACGGCAAAATGCTAATTAGGAATCAAAGCTGCGCCATGAAAAGAAGTCATTAATAGTTCCCTAAGCAAATACGAATGACCAAAAACCCCTTGAATTCTAAAATAGTCCGAAAAATTCTCATTTCATCTCTTATCTTTATCCTTATTTCCATTGTTGCCCAATTATGCGCACCCCTTACCGAACACAACCCCGATGCAGGCCAATGGTACAGTATTATCCCTCCGCTTCTGGCCATCCTGCTTGCTTTTACAACTCAGCATGTTGTGGCCAGTCTTGCCATCGCAATTGTTGCCGGCGGTTTTTTGACCTGTTTTCAGGATTCGCCGACAAGCATTATAGACTACTTTGCAGGTTTTAAACATACTTATGATTTCGTAGATAAAACAATAAGCGATGTCGACAACCTTCAGATTCTTGCGTTCATCCCGCCGATATTCGTCATGATCGAGCTTGTCGTAACCTCCGGCGGTTTTCGCGGAATCATAAGATGGCTGCTGCGATGGGTTAAAGGGAAAACATCCGCCCAGATGGCGACCGCGCTTTTAGGGATCATCTGTTTCATCGACGATTACACCAATGCCATGATCGTCGGTTCTGCAATGCGTCCTGTTACCGATAGATTTGGCGTCAGCAGAGAAAAGCTGGCTTTCATCGTTGATGCCACCAGCGCGCCGATAACCGGCCTGGCCGCTATCAGCACCTGGATCGTATACGAAGTCGGACTCTTTACGGCCGTCGGCCAACAACTTGGTATCGAACAAGACGGCTATTCAATGTTCTTCGATTCGCTGGGCTTTCGCTTCTATTGCATCCTCATGATCATTTTTGTCTTGCTGCAGATTCTATCAAAAAAAGAATTCGGCCCCATGAAAAAAGCCGAACAAAACCAGCCCCTGCTTTCATCTTCGGCTGACAAACCGGATATCGAATCTGACGGCTCGAAAGAACTTCATCCTCTTTGCGCCCTCATTCCGTTTTTCGGGCTCATCGCTTTCCATATCACCGGCATCTGGGTCTGCGGCGGCGGATTAGAAAAAATGCATAATGGCGGCTCTTTAGCAAGCTTTAGCTACTGGCGGCAAATTCTCGCCGATGTTCCCAACACGACGATCATACTCGATTTTGCCGCTCTGCTGGGTCTTGCTCTGGCTCTTATCTGTATTGCGTTTACACGAGCCCTTTCTCTTGAGTCCGTATTAAAATGCTTTTACAGGGGGATTAAGAAAAGCATGGTCCCGTGTGTGATACTTGTTCTTGCATGGTCACTGAAAAACACCAGTGACAGCTTAAGTACGGGTGAGTTTCTTGCTACTGTTCTGTCGGGTAGAATTTCTCCCTGGCTGTTCTCTCCGCTGCTATTCTTAGTTGCTTCAATGATCTCCTTTTCCACCGGCACAAGTTACGGCACGATGGCGATCCTTATCCCTGCGGCTATCCCGGTTGCTTTCGCCCTCGATGGAAACAGTTATGGTTTGACAACGATCATAAGTCTTGCCGCTATTCTTGATGGGGCCATATTCGGGGACCACTGTTCCCCCATTTCCGACACAACGATCCTGAGTTCGATTTCATCTCAATGCAAACTCATAAAACACGTGAGAACCCAGCTTCCCTACAGTCTATTTGTCGGGATTATTGCCCTGCTGGTTGGCTATCTTCCCGCGGCTCTCGGGCTAAGCTGGATATGGTCCATTGCTGCTGCGACCTTGATAATCATTGTGGTGCTGCTGTTGCTGCCTAAAAATCCCCCGAAACAAACCTTGATGTGACCGACAGTTAATGATGAATTAACAGATGTTGCGAATCGCTGGCAGATGGATTATAATTATTACCGGCCATATTAGTTAAGGAACCTGAAAACATGCGTATATTAGTCACAGGCGGAGCCGGTTTTATCGGCAGCCATATTGTTGAGCACTATAACACGAAAGCCGAAGTACGCGTTCTGGATAATCTTCGAAGCGGCTACAAAGAGAACCTCGCAGGATTTGATGTTGAATTCATAGAGGGTTCTATTACGGATCGTCAAGTGGCCAAAGAAGCGGTCAAAGGGGTCGACTATGTTTTTCATCTTGCGGCAATGATCAGTGTGCCGGAATCCATGGAAAAACCCGCCGAATGTGTCGAGATCAATACGCAGGGCACGCTGAATGTCTTGCAGGAAGCGGCTGCTGCCGGCGTTAAAAAATTGTGCTTCAGCAGTTCAGCGGCCAATTATGGTGACAATCCTACTGTCCCGAAGCTGGAGACAATGATTCCTGAGCCCAAAAGTCCTTATGCGGTGACCAAACTGGATGGTGAGTACTATTGTGGTATTTTCGCTGGTGAGGGTTGGCTGAAAACAGCTTGTATGCGATATTTTAATGTTTTCGGTCCACGTCAGGATCCGGGCAGTCAGTATGCGGCGGCAATCCCGATTTTTATTCACAAGGCGCTGCGTAATGAATCGATCACGATTTTTGGCGATGGCGAACAGACGCGAGATTTTATTTATGTCAAAGATATCGTTGCTGCTAATGCATATTTAGCCGAGAACGAACATACAGGGGTCTATAATGTTGCTTATGGAAAACGACAGACCATCAATGATATTGCCAAAAAGATCATCAAACTAACGCAGTCTTCATCTGAGATTCAATACGCGCCCACACGGGCTGGCGATGTCAAACACTCTCAGGCAAGTGTTGACAAGATTCTGGCGACCGGGTTTACGCCGACAGCAAGCTTTGATGAAGGATTATCGAAGACGATTGAGTTTTTTTCGCAAAATAAGTAGTCTGAAAAAACATATAAATCAAGGAAGATTATATGGCATTGGCATGGATTGATTGGGTGATTGTATTAGGTTTTTTTGCAATCATTTTGCTGGTGGGGGTTTTAGTCTCCAAAAAAGCAGGAAGCAGCTCCACAGAATATTTTCTTGGTGGGCGCAGTATGCCGTGGTGGCTGCTTGGTGTTTCAATGGTGGCAACAACATTTTCAACGGACACTCCTAATCTTGTAACGGACATTGTACGTACCAATGGTGTTTCCGGAAACTGGGTATGGTGGGCATTTTTGCTAACGGGGATGTTAACGGTTTTTGTCTACGCCAAACTCTGGCGTCGCTCAAGTGTGATGACGGATATTGAATTTTATGAGATTCGGTATAGTGGAAAAACCGCAGCTTTTTTGAGGGGCTTCCGGGCGATTTATCTGGGAGTTTTTTTTAATGTGATGATTATGGGAACGGTTTCGTTGGCAGCAATTAAAATTGGCGGTGTACTGCTGAATCTTTCGCCAGCCAAGACAATTCTGATTGCAATGGTGGTAACGGTTGTTTATTGTGGTTTAGGGGGTATTCGTTCCGTATTAATTACTGATTTTATCCTTTTTAGCTTTGCGATGTTTGGTGCCGTTGCGGCTGCGGTAATTGTTTGTCGGTTGCCGCAAGTGGGGGGGCTTTCGGGTTTGTTTAATCACGCAAATGTTATGGATAAGCTTAGCTTAATTCCTGTTGCGAAATCAGAATCCGGGTTCAAATTTATGGAAACGTTTATCCCTGTCATGCTGATACCAATTGCTGTTCAATGGTGGTCCGTTTGGTATCCCGGCGCCGAGCCCGGAGGAGGAGGATATTTGGTACAACGGATGCTGTCGGCAAAAGACGAAAAAAACGCCATAGGAGCCACGTTATTATTCAATGCGTGTCATTATGCATTGCGTCCATGGCCCTGGATTTTGGTGGCTTTAGCTTCTTTAGTTGTATTCCCTGATATTAGCGCAATTCAAGAACGATTTCCACATGTTGACCCGGCGATTGTAAAAAATGATATCGCTTATCCGGCGATGCTGACCTATCTGCCGACTGGGATTATGGGGATTGTTGTTGCTTCACTGATTGCGGCTTATATGTCAACGATGGCATCCCATTTAAATTGGGGTTCTTCCTATGTGGTTAATGATTTTTACAAACGTTTTATTAAATCTGATGCATCAGAAAAAGAATTAGTTCGGATTGGACGAATATCTACGGTGTTATTGATGATTTTGGCCGCATTTATTGCCTTACTACTCCAAAATGCTTTACAAGCTTTTCGAATTCTATTACAGATTGGAGCTGGCACAGGCCTGATTTTCATTTTACGCTGGTTCTGGTGGCGGATCAATGCTTGGACCGAGATTACAGGAATGATCGTTTCGTTCATTATAGCGTTCTATTTAGAAATCGTTCATGTGAGGTTGGGCCATGCTCCATTGCCGGGACATATTGGATTGGTTATGGGTGTGTCTATTACATCGATTTGTTGGTTGATTGTGACATTCCTGACAAAGCCGGATGACGACGGCACATTACGAGGTTTTTATCGACTGGTGCGCCCTGGTGGTCCCGGCTGGAATGTTGTTCTCAAGAAAGCGCAAGCAGAGGGTGATCCAATTACACAGACGGCTACGAAAGGGGACTTGCCGCGAGGGATTCTTTGTATGGTTGTCGGATGTTTAGCTGTTTATAGTGCTATCTTTGCTGCTGGCTATTATATGTATGGGCAAATTCTTTATGGTGCAATTTTCACAGCAATAATGGTTGGCGGTATAGTATTTTTAATTTCCATCTGGGGTAAATTAGAGATGAAATAGAGGGTTTGATTCTGAAAATGAAAAATGCCTATGAAAGCAGCACCGCTGTTTAGCACTTCACCCCGAAATGGATTAAATTGGGAATTTAGTTGCGCATAGAATGCATTTTATCGTCAAAAACAGGGCATATTGGGGAATATCAGTTACGGGGGAATAGAGCGCATAAAAAAACGCATGTACTTGCCATACATACGTTTAAGGAATTACCGGAGAGGGGGGGATTCGAA
>CALETL010000108.1 GCA_937920485.1 uncultured Phycisphaerae bacterium | reverse complement strand
AGATTGAATACCGGCCGGTATTCAATCTTAAGCCGGCATACTCTTGCTTATTTCGGGGCCTGAGCAATTTTCAGCAGTGCATCAGTGCCGTAATAGTCTATACACTTCATCGTTACAAAAACAGCAGAGGCCAGAACGGCTACGCAGGCCATCGCCAAAATAGCGGTATAAACATCACTGCCTGGACTGGTTGTTTTTTTTGCCATTTCTTATCCTGTCCTCAGTTTATAACTCTGTACTTGCGGTGTCATTAACCTGTGGCGGCTGTACCATCAGGTCCAGAACACCGGCACATCGGTTAATATCAACATTTGTTATGACCACATCACACAAAAACCGTTCCCCTCGGGTAATGTGGAAAACCATATTTTTGGTAACCCCGTCAGCGGAGCCCACTGACAGTGTAACCAGATTTTTGTCTACATTAACCACCATTCCCTTGATATCCGTTCCAACCGTGGCAGGAGTTGCCCGAGAGGCCGTCTGATTCGCCTGCGGCGTAACAGAAATGACTTCTTTGGGGGCCGTCCCACCTTTTGCGGCGAGTTTTTCAAGTTCTGTTTTCTGTTCGAGCAGACGTCGCCGTTCGGACTCCAGCGATTGCAGCTGAACGATCTTTTCATACAAATCGGACGTGATCTGATTAAGCTCTTTTTGGCTCTTGATGCCTTCGGCCCGGGCATGATCCAGTTGCTTCTGGGTATCATTAAGCGATGCTTGCAGATTACGGACACTTTGCTCGAATCCGGCCATTAAACCTTTCCATCGATCCGCGTCAGCTTGGTACTTCAATGCTTCCCGCTGGGCCTTGCGAAGATCGGAAGCCAGCAGATTTTTATCTGCTTCGAGAATTTGAGCTCTCTGCAGATGGTCTTTCTGCATTTGTTCGATTTTCTTGACCTGCTCGTTATATAATCCGTCTTTGATCGTCAAATTGCTCTGCGCATCGATTTTGAGAGTCTTTTGTTCCTCATACAATTCCTTGTAGTTGTTGGAGTTACCCACGAATGTGACGACCATGCCCACAAGCAGAAGCGAGAATACTGAAAGCAAAATGGCTAAAACTTTTGTTAGAATACTCAAAATAAGTCCCTTTCACCACAATGGTTATAATTATATCACCTTCCCGTTCGAATACCGTGTATTCGAGTTGCGAAACGATGTGAACACACGGTTTATAGATAGAACGGATTTTACGCTACGTTCCGGACAAGGTCAAGACTTTTTTGGCGACCTTAAATACTTTATTTTATTTGGGTTTGCGTCAACAAATCCAAATCCCGCCAAAGGTCCGGCCATGTCGGCGAATAGTATAATATCGGCGAAATATTACAATAACTGAACTAAGACGGATTGAGCCGCTAATAATTGGATATATGGAGATTGACTGTCCAGTGCTTTGGGCAAAAGGGCGTTTAACGAGCTGTTTTTGAGGTGTCCGATAGCCATTACAGCCATTCCATTAGCCATATTTGCCTGATTCAGGTCTGTTGTGGTTCCCCAATGCCCCAATCTCTCCTTTATCTCCTTTTCGCCTATCTTCTTTGTCTCCTTTTCGCCGCGATTATCTTCAAAACGAGCCCGTTGTTCGGCGGCAGTTAGCGCGAAATACATTAATACCTCTTCTTCGCCACGTTTATCCCCCAACCGGGCCAGTTGTTCAGCCGCCGCCAAACGAACTTCCAGTACTTCATCCTGCAGCATCATGGTAATAGCATTCCGTGACTCAGCCGTATTCAATGCCCCCATGCCTCGGATGCCCATGACCCGGTCATCTGCGAATTTGCTGATCTGAAGAGCCCAAAGCTTACTGCGATACATCCGTTCGTCACCCAGTCGTGCGATCGATTCAACCGCCTGCATTCGCACTTTGTCAGTTGAGTCGGGTTCTTCCATAACTTCATACAGCAAGTCAAGGTTATTGGGATTGCCGAGCTTTCCCAGCAACAGGGCGGCATTGGCCCGAACGGTTTGGTCAGGGCTTTTAGCTGCTGCACGGATTTGTTCAACGTATTTGGGATAATTCAGTTTGACCAGTGAATAAGCCGCCCCGATCCGAACATTCACATCCGGATCGTTAAGTGACTTTCGCAGAGTTTTTTCGCATTTAGAGCATTTCATATCGCCCAATGCGACCGTGGCCGCGAAGCGTACCGGAACAACGGAGTCTGTAGTAAGTTCAGTAATAAGCCCCATCATATTCTTTTGGCTGGTTTCAGCCGCAATCTCAATGGCGTGGGTGCGTATTTTAGCGTCCCGGCTTTGAAGACCCTTTTTCAAAATACTGACTGCTTTTCCCTCTACTGTGGCTGGACGATGAACCTGCTGGTCTGTACATGCGCTCATTAGAACACTAACGAGGACAACACTGAACACGATTTTTTTCATTTGGAGCTTCCTTCCTTGATCGGTGGTTTTTTATATTGTTTCCATGAACCATATATCGACAATAACAGAATTATACTCCAACCCGATCCCAGCAGAACATCCAGCCATCGACCGTGTTTGCTGAAAAATGTAACCCGGCTGTCAATCGGGATCGTATCGACGAACCAGCCCGCCATGCCTTGCCGAGCCATTGGCTCATCGGGCAAATTTCCTGCCGTAAAGCTATTACGGAGCTTGC
>CALETL010000107.1 GCA_937920485.1 uncultured Phycisphaerae bacterium | reverse complement strand
TTATTCCTGATAAGCCGCGGAAAACTCTTTAAGCAGGCCCTTGAGTTTTTCTACCTGTGCCAAGTCGGTTGTCTGCTTGCATTTCATACCGGTCACCAGCATTTCATGCAGCAGGGTTAACTGCTGAATGTATTTTTTATGCATCGCAGAATCCGCATCGACTGGCTTGATCCGCTGGGCCATAAAATAATACGTCACAATCTCACTGAGTTCATCAGTATGATGTTCCTTATTATTGACCCATCGTACAACCTGATTCATATTGACGGGCTCGGTTTGTGACAATTGGACAATCTGTTTCATCGACTTTTCAATGGTGTCGATATGTTCGCTGATCATTTTCAATCGCGCCGGGTCATCGTAAATCCCACAGGGGATCTGGCAGTGAGAATGAACCTGAGTAACAATCCCTCCGATCAGAAGAATCAGCAATATCCTGAAAAACATTTTTGTTTGTTTTATTTTTCTCATTCGATGCTCCTTTCCACAACAATAACCGAATGTGTCTTTTGAATTAATACTCGTCCAGATGAGTGAAACGGGCGTCTTCCAGCCAGGTTTTGGGCGAGGCAACAAAATCGAT
Organism: uncultured Phycisphaerae bacterium; assembly: GCA_937920485.1. Taxonomy (GTDB): domain Bacteria; phylum Planctomycetota; class Phycisphaerae; order Sedimentisphaerales; family Anaerohalosphaeraceae; genus 4572-13. The sequence goes on along the minus strand of CALETL010000107.1, from coordinate 2,841 downwards.
CAGATTACTTATCAGGTGATAATGTTTTTTCTCCTCCTCTGCCAGTTTTTCAAACAACCCTTTTTGGCCGGGGTCTTCAACCTGATCAAACCGGTCAAGGTAGAAGCTGATGCTTTTTTGTTCCAGTTCCATGGCCTGACGGTATGCGGATTCTTCATCGCCGCTTATATCAAAATCGCCGCCAAAGTCCTTGATTTGCTGAAAAACATTTTTGGCGTTTTCCAGAACCGTCGTTTCAACAAAAGCCCCTGCCTCTTGCTGAATGTGCTGGATGGCTTGGGCGTGTTTGACCTCGTCGTCGGCAAGTTGATTGAAAACTCCCTGAATACCCGGATGGGCGGTCCTTGCGGCCAATTGGCGATAATATTGCTCCCCATCCTGCTCCATTTGGATGGCAAATTTAAAAATATCCATGTGATGCCTCCTGATATTTTTTGAATTGTTTATCTTGATTTTAACACGACCCATAAATAAAGACAATTTTTTAATTGCTCTCTTTTAGATTTCTATCGCTAATTCCTATAGTATTATCTTGCTATTTTGTTCAGCTTAAAATACAATTAAGGGCATAATGGCACGAAAAACTGATGATAAAATACTGCTAACGGACCTTGTTACAAAAAAGCATTTCGAAAAGATCTCATCCGCTTTTCAGCGAAATTTCAAGCTTTTGATTGAAACAGCAGACCTTGAAGGCCAAGCAATCCGGTCGCTTTGTTCTTCCGGTTGTTATCCGGAATTTTGTAAGCGGGTTCGTCAATCCAAAACCGGAGCAAAGCGATGCCACGAAGAACGTATCCGGAGTTTAAACGTCTCCATTGAAACCGGACAGCCCTATATTACGCTTTGCCACGCCGGAATCGTTTTGGGTTGTATTCCCGTCATGAATGGAAACCAACCGCTTGGCGGGGTGTTTTTTGGCAAGTGTATCTGGGAGCCGTTCGATGAAATGCTTGAAGCGGATGTTGAAAAACGGCTCCGCGGGCTTCATATCAAACAGCATGAAATATATGACGCCCTCCAAAAGATACCGGTGGTTTCAGGACGCCGGATTCATGAAGCGGCGGAATTTTTGTATGTGCTGCTTTATCAGACCACGGATCTGGATCCGGAGATCGTTCAGTGGCGTCGTCAGCGGTCCACACAACAGTCTCAGATCGGTCAGGTTATTCAGGAAACAAAATTACTGGATTCTGAGGAAACCTATCCCTACGAAATGGAATGTCAGCTCATCGCAAAGGTCAAGATCGGCGACCGGACCGGTGCCAAAGAAATTCTTAATTCTCTGCTGGGCAAGATCATGTTTCACAACCCGGGCAATATTAACTTGCTGAAAGCGCGGCTGGTGGAACTGCTTAGTGTACTCAGTCGAGCGGCGGCGATGGGCGGGGTCGATATCAACACGCTTTTAAGCAAAAATCTGGAGTACATCAATAAAGTTTTGACCATTGACACGCAGGAGGATATTTGTGTCTGGATCAGCCATGCACTGGATAACTTTATCGAAAGCGTTTACAGTTCGCAGGACAGCCGTAAGATGACGCAACTCAAGCCCGCGATTGAACTGATGCAGTACAATTACGATCAACCGCTGATGCTTGCGGATATGGCCAAGGCCGCGCATCTGAGTGTGTCGCGGCTGGCTCATCTGTTTCGTGAACAAGTGGGAATCACGCCGATGGATTTTTTGACCAATGTCCGTATTGATCACGCCAAGCGGATGCTGCTGACAACGGATAACAACTGCACACGAATCTGTTATGATGTGGGGTATAATAACCAGAGCTATTTTACGCGCGTGTTTAAGCAGATTGTGGGGTTGACGCCGCGGGAGTTCCGCAAGCAGAATAAGCGGCAGTAAATAGAACCGTGAATCCCGATACATCGGGACGAATACACACTAATTATTCACCACGAGTACATGAAGGAAATCAGCGATTATGTGTATTATTGCATCCCTGCGCTCGCGCTTCGGGCTGTTGTTAAGCCGACGCGGAAGAGGGCGCCGGCGGGTTTGGCATTGGCAATCTCAACGAATCCGCGGTGAGCTTCGGCAAAACGTTTGACCAGAGCAAGTCCCAAGCCGGTACCGGTGCTTTGGCGGGTGGATTCATCCTCACAACGGTAGAAGGCATCGAAAATCTTTTTCTGCTGGCTGCGGGGGATTCCAGGACCGTGATCTTCGACTTCAATGACCGCATAGTCCTTCTGTTTTCGTGTTCGGATAATAATATGCTTGTCCTGTGCGTCCTTGGCATATTTGAGTGCGTTGTCCACGAGGTTAATGACGATCTGGGTCACTGCATCACGGTCGAACGCAAAGGCATCCAGCACCTCGAACCGCTGTTCCAATACAAAACCAGCCCGCCGGGCATAGGGGCGCATCATATCGGTCACATCGCCAATACATTCATTGACATCTCCGACCGTGAAATCGTAGCGTTTTTTACCGCGTTGGATGCGTGAAAAGTCCAGCACATTTTCGATCAGCCGGGTCAGACGTTCGGATTCGGTCCGCATGGTGGTGTAGTATTCGCGGCGTTTGTCGTCGGTTTTAACCCAATCTTTTTCAAGCATTTCGGTGTACATGCGGATACTGGTCAGTGGTGTGCGGAGTTCGTGGGAGACTGCCGAGATGAAATCGTCCTTCTTGCGTGAAAGCTGGACCTGCTCGTTCAGATTTTTCCATAGAGCCATCATCGCAACCAGCACTGCCAGCCAAACCACGCCGAGGATACCAAAAAACCAGTTTCGGATATACACAACACGGGCCTGTATCAAACCCGGTTCCTGCTCCAGCAGATTGAGCACGACCTCGCCGAAATCAAACTGCAGGATCGC
>CALETL010000106.1 GCA_937920485.1 uncultured Phycisphaerae bacterium | reverse complement strand
ATATTGATCGAAGAGAGCATAAACGGTGTGATAAAAGAACTTAACGATGCAATCGTAAGGGCAGTTAATTTGGTGGCCCTATCATCCATTGAAATGTAATTCCCGTAATAAAGCTGATTTATGATTAGAACTACATTTCATAAAATTCTTCAACAGTCAATTGGTCAGAATCCGCTTGATCGAAATACCACTTTGTAGTACCAACGGTTTGATATGATATAAAGCCGTCACATGGCATGGGATCCTAAAATCGTTTCAGCGTTTTTTTCATTTTATTTCGATGATTACCGCAATTGCAAGGGTTGGACAGGAACGGAGGAAAATCAGCCATTTCTCGTAAAAGCACGCGAAAAGCATGGCGTTAAGACCCTGCCCGACGGCCGTCTGGTCATGATGTTCTTCAAAGCGCCCGGATCAACGAAATCAGCAGCCTAGCAGGAGGTGCAGGACTAGACCGAAGGTTCAGCTTGGAAATTTTCTTTTTTTGATTTGCTTTCCTGTGATTACTCTTATATAAGATCTTAGAATAACGAACTAGTACGTTGACCGTCTGTGCCACTATGTGGTATTTGATTGTCGGTCTCATGGAAAACTGGCACAATTCCTGTTCCGTGTCTAAATCCGCTTTCCTTAACTCTACCCAGAATTTTTTTCAGTGAAAATCCTTTTTGCTGCTCGCTGCCCACCTCGCTCCATGGACCAATCGGTTCGTTTCAAGCCCTTTTTCATTCGAATAATAAAAATAATTACCCTTTTGAAAGAAACGGTAACTCCTGGACTTATTAAAATTGCCCGCGGACTCTATGAACAGCGGGGATGTCAAACGCAAACTCGCCACCATTCTCAGTGCCGATGAGAAAGGTTGCGGCCGCCTGATAAGTGATGATAGGGTCTTGATGAAACACAAATTATGTTTTGAAGTGAAAGGAGGTATGTCATGCGCATAGCTGTTATGGGGACCGGGGGAACGGGCGGTTACTTTGGAGGGCTTTTGGCCCGGGCCGGTGATGAGGTAACCTTTATCGCGCGGGGAGCGCATCTGGAAGCCATTCGCAAAAGCGGTCTTGCAATAAAATCCGTTTTGGCCGGTGATTTTAACATTCCCGCTAAAGCCACAGATAATACCCAGGATATTGGTCCGGTCGACCTTGTCTTATTCTGTGTCAAGGCTTACGATAACGCTGCAGCAACGGACCAGATCCGGCCTTTAATCGGACCGCAAACAGTCGTTCTTTCGGTACAAAACGGCATTGACAACGAGCAACAGATAGGCGAAGTGATCGGGCCCGAACACATCGTGGGTTGTGTCTCGTATGTGTCTTCAACAATCGAGTCTCCCGGGATCATTGCTCAGACAGCGGGTCCCGGGAAAATTGTTTTAGGAGAGATGCAAGGCGGTACAAGTGCTCGAACTGAGGCCCTGCAAAACACTTTACAAAATGCCGGCATCGCGGCAGATCTTCATTCGGATATTCAGGTTGCCCTATGGCATAAATTCCTAGCCATCTGCGGCGTAAACGGTATTACCGCCCTGACACGTTTGCCCATGGGAGAAATTCAGGCATGTGAGGAAACACGCAATCTGATGAGGGACACCATGCAAGAAGTCGAAACAGTTGCGCGGGCGAGCGGTGCGCGCTTGCCTGAGGGCTGTGTGGATCAATCAATGGACCTCTTTAGCGGCATGGAGCCATCGGTGCGGGGTTCGATGTATTATGACCTGGCCGCCGGCCGGCGCCTGGAACTAGACGTTTTGAATGGAACGGTCGTTCGCCTTGGAGGCGAGTACGGGATTCCGACGCCAATTAATTTTGCCATATACGCCGCCTTGAAACCATATCTGCATGGAGAACCTTCTTCATCATGATCGAACGTAATTTTGCTGGAAACTCTGCGGCCTTTATCGCAGCGGTTCTTTTTGGAGCTTCGGTCGTCGCCCCCCGGGTGGCAGTAAGAAGTATCCCCCCTCTGAGTCTTGCTTTTCTCCGCTTCGGTCAGGGGGGAGTGATTTTACTCATCGCCCTGCTCATTTTCAGACCTGGTTTGCTGCGCGTCAAATTAGGAGATTTACCATATCTTACCTTTCTCGGAGCCGTTCTGTTCACGATCTTTCCGATAACGTTTAACGTAAGCCTTAAATACACAGAGGCTTCACGAGGCGCCCTGATGTTGGCAACCGTGCCCCTTTGGAGTGCCGGATTGGCTCGCATTGCAAAGAGTGAACACCTCATTTTGCGTCAGGTTGGGGGAATCATCCTCACGCTTGGCGGCGTGGCTGTCGTCCTTGCCGAACGGGGGTTGACATGGCAAAGGGGGAGTTGGGAATTACTGGGGGATTTACTCATGCTTTTGACAGCCATTTGCGGCGCCATTTACGGTGTTCTGGCTCAGAAAATGTTGAAAAAATATAACCCGATAACCGTAACCACCTACGCGATGGTAACCGGAGCATGCTTGCTGACTCCGGCTGTATTTGTTGAAGGACTTTCTCAAGCGCTGACAAAGATCGACTTGCAGGCTGCCAGCCTCATTCTGTTTTTAGGGGTTTGCGGCGGCGCCCTGGGTTACTTTCTGTGGACATTTGCCCTGGCGCATATAGCGCCTACCCAGGTTGCGGTGTACATAAACTTAAACCTTATGGTGGCGACCATATTAGGCGCTGCCCTTTTGGCTGAAAAACTGACGCTGGTCTTTATCGCAGGTTTCGTTGCGGTTTTAATCGGTGTTTTGCTCGTCAATTGGCCGACGAAGATTGTGACCGAACCATTACCTGATACGAGCAGCTGAACATTCATTGCAAAATTTATTGTCTGTGCACATGCCTTGGAGGCAAACAAATGAAATGTCCAAAATGCCAATTTGACAATCCGGCTGATGCGAAGTTCTGCAACGCGTGCGGAAATAAATTGGAGCTTGTTTGTCCACAATGCACAAAGGCAAATCCGGCGGGCAGCAAGTTTTGCAATGAATGCGGCCAAAGTCTTGCTCAATCAATCTCTTCCAGCGGCTTGCAAGGAATTTCAGAATCTTCTCAATCGCCATCCATGCTGGCTGAACCCGCGACTCTATCTGAAGGTGAGCGCCGCCGGGCAACTGTCGTCTTCTCGGACCTTTCCGGCTATACATCAATGAATGCAGAACTCGATCCCGAAGAAGTGCAGGAGATCATGAGCCGGATCAAAAAGGAGGCAGTGCATATCTTTGAACGCCATGAGGGTATCGTCAACCAATTTGTGGGAG
>CALETL010000105.1 GCA_937920485.1 uncultured Phycisphaerae bacterium | reverse complement strand
CAAACAATCTTAATATAAGTACTCAAATAGTATCGGCAATTACCGGTTTTTTTCTTGAGAAATGGAATTACTTTGGGCACATGCAAATATAGTCATAAACAGGCCTACAATACCTTTATTTTTGGGGACTACTCGGGATTTCGTTGACACACAGGTTCCAAGTGAGTAAATTGGGCGGATTGATGACAGAAAAATAAGGCCACAAGGATATTATAATGTCAAATGAAGAAGTCCAAAAACCAAAAGTTCTGGTTGTTGATGACAACTTGCAGAACCTCGAGTTAATTTTAGCTTATCTTGAAGACATAGACTGTGAAACGCTTTCGGCAGAAGGAGGGCAGGAAGCCCTGGAAATGATTAAAAATGATCCGCCGGACTTGGTACTGCTTGATGTTATGATGCCGAAAATCAGCGGATTTGAGGTCTGTAAGCGAATTAAGAATAATCCTGAAACAGCAGAAATTCCGGTTATTATGGTAACCGCTCTAAGTGAGATGGGAGACATTGAAAGGGCGATCAACTCCGGGACAGATGATTTTCTGAGTAAACCGGTGAACAAGTGGGAACTGCTGACGCGCGTAAAAACCATGCTGAAACTCAAGCATCTGACAGACCAATTGGAGCGAACATTGGTCTATTTAAGTGAGATCGAACAAATCCCCCGACAATAAACTCATCAGGTTTTAGTTCCGATAAGTAGGATTTTCACCCCGACAATCGTTACATCCTGTACGATGCTTATAACATCTTTACAGAACATGTATTTAGCGGCATGTTTGCGGTCTCTTTGCTTAATACCTGCCTTCCAATGGACGATAAATTCAACACCTTTATTAACAATATCTTATATGCAATGGGAAGCAACTGAATGAGCAAGCTTTTAGAGATCTTTGGAAAAGGAATTACAGTCAATACCGCAGAAGTCATCTGGCATTGGCTTAGTCGGACACTTTCACAAGAAGAGCCTTCGGCTCACACTGAGTCGCTGCTTAAGATATTGGATCATCTGGCAAACCGAGAAATCGTTCAGTCAGAAGAAAAGACAAGGGCTTATTTATCTGAATTTCCCGATTGTATTCTGGGCCGAATGGCTGCCGCAGCAGGATGCCTCATGCAAAATGACCTCAAAGAAACTCTTAAGCAGGTCCAAAGTGTTTATTGGAGACAACCTTCAAATACGATGGCACTTTATGTGATGGGGTATTGCCATGAACGTTTAGGGCAAATCGAGCAGGCCGTCGAGTTTTATCAGGATTGTGTAAAATTTAAAAGCTATCTCCAACTGCCTCGCCAGAGAATGGCGGCAATCTACTTAAAGGAAGGGCGGATAGACACGGCGGTCAGGGAGTATGAGATTTTAACGTCTGAACACCCCGATGACATTTCAGCCATCATTTTATTAGGTTATCTATATCTTGCATCTCATAAGCTATCGCAAGCGGTTGACACATTTAATCTTGGTATTATATCCCATCCGGATAACTTTATGGATTCTCAGAGAGATGACGAAATACAGTCTCTAATTGATTCCGGGATGTCTGAGCAAGCCCTGGAAACGATTAAGTTTACAATCGAACAGATGGGGCCTTCACAGGATTTACTGATACGAATGGGTGACCTCTATAGCCAGTGGGAAAGGCTAGATGAGGCAATCGTATGCTATGAACACGCAATACAAGTACAACCCGATTCACTTGAAGCAACGATTAAACTGGGAACACATTATCTGCGTTATCAGCGATTTTCACTGGCGGCGGAACAATTTAACCGCGCTTCTGAAATTAATGACCAGATATTAGATGCATATATGGGACTCGCTCTGGCACAAAAATTGTCTGACGAGCAAGAACAGGCGATGCAGACACTTTCCTTAGCATCATCCATACACAAAAACAGTGTATTACTTTATTCGGAAGCAGCGACACTGCAATTCCAGTCGGTTCTGGACGAAAAAAATAACACAAACACACCGTCCGATAAAAAGCCGGTCTCAATAGACGATGTAATTCGGGCATATCAGCAGCAAATAGAAATGCACAAAAAAAGTTCAGATACGCATTATAAATACGGCATTTTAATGATGGGCGAGAATAACTTGCCTGTAGCGATCAGTACTTTGCAGAATGCGATTTCCTTAAATCCGAGCAACTACAGGGCACTGTATAAATTAATCATCAGTATCTATGATAATTGCCAGAAACAAAAAGCTATTGAGTTGCTGTCAAAGCCGGACTTGACCGGAGCGAGTATGTTCGAGCAATATTATCAAATGACAATGTTATATGCTGATAAAAATGAATTTGCAAATGCACTAAAAAGACTCAACGTAATAAACGCCACAGGTTCGTATAAATCTGTCGAAGTTCGGGCAGATATTGAGGACATGCTCGAAACACTTGGCGTGATAGATCGCAGTGCCATAAATTGGGAGCGAATTAACGAAACTTCACAATGGTTGCTGGGGATGAACAAAAAAGACAGCATTCACTAATTACGGCACAATAGCACATTTCAACGGCATATCATCGATCTTGAGCACCGAAAAATCCTCTGAATAAGTAAAATACCACTTTACAGGCCAAAATCATTGTTTTTGGATATTTGGCCATTTCTCGCCAATGCAACATAAGATATATTATGGGACATTAGAGATATGGGATTCAAGCAGATATATCCATTAAAAGCTTAAAAATCAGATATCTCTCAAGGCCAGCGGCTTATCAAGGATTTCCTTCAGAATGATTGCTGAACGCAGATTTTCCGGCCGGTTTATCATGTAAGACAAGAGATTACCCGCTTGTTGTTTCTTTTGGGAAACGGTTTTTGCCTGATGTTGAATCTTCTTTTTCTGGGTCTGCACAAGTTTTTGGGGTATAGCTTGCTTGGGTTTTGGTTGTCTAACTGTTTTGGAACTTTGCTTTAATACATTAGCATGTTGACGCTTAGTCGCCATTCTTTGTTCCTGTAGCTTTGCATTACGCTGTCGAATTGTCTGCTGCTGTTGTTCCCATTGGGACATCTGCCTTGGCCTGCTTTGTTCCTGCTGAACAGGACGGGCCACTGGAACGGCTTTTGGGGGCCTTTTTACCTGTGGCGGCTGTTGGGACTGTTGTCCCAGTTGTCTTTGGCGAATCTGTTCATAGCGTTTTCTGACGGCTTTTTTTAATTCAGATTCTATTTCTACATCAGAATCTTCCGTTTGCCCTTTTTTGGCCACTTTCTTGGCAATTGAGGCGATGATATAGAACCCAAATATTACAATTGGGACAATTAAATCAAACCAGCCCTCTGCCAATAAACCGAATTGCGGCGAATCAGAGAAACTCATTCTTACTCATCTTTCTTTTCAGGTGTTCCTTTTGCGATGGAATCCCTCATAGATGTATCCGCAGTGATGTTTTTCATGCGGTAATAGTCCATGATCCCTAAGTTCCCCTGACGGAATGCTTCGGCCATGGCCCTGGGAACTTCGGCTTCGGCCAGCACAACCTTGGCACGGTTTTCTACCACAGCCGCACTCATTTCCTGTTCACGCGCAACGGCCATCGCACGGCGTTTTTCGGCCTCGGCTTTGGCGCGTTTCAAGTCCGCCTCGGCCTGTGCGCCCTGCAGTTGAGCGCCAACATTGACTCCCACATCAACATCGGCAATATCGATTGACAGAATCTCAAATGCCGTCCCTGCATCCAGGCCCTTGGCCAATACTGCTTTGGAGATGCCGTCAGGATTCTCAAGCACACTTTTATAGGTTATGGCACTGCCGATAGTCGTTACAATTCCTTCACCCACACGGGCAATGATGGTTTCTTCTGTAGCTCCACCGATCAGGCGGGCAATATTCGCTCGCACGGTTACACGGGCCTTGGCCTTAAGCTGAATGCCATCCTGTGCCACCGCATCCACGGTATCCCTGCCTTTTCGCGGGTCGGGACAATCAATCACCTTGGGGTTGACGCTGGTCTGAACCGCATCCAGGATATCACGCCCGGCCAGATCGATCGCCGTGGCCGTTTCCCACGATAATTCAATACTGGCCCGTGTCGCCGCAATGAGCGCACGGACGACATTGGGGACTCGACCGCCCGCAAGGAAATGAGCTTCTAACTGTGAGGTTGATAGTTCAATGTCTGCTTTAGCCGCGGTGATTCGACTGACGGTGATGGTTCGGGCGTTTACTTTTCGAAGCGTCATCCCGATGAGTTCCGCAAATGTAACCCGCGCACCGGACAACTTTGCCTGAAGCCACAAACTGCCATAAGCAAAAATCAGCAAAATAAAGATCAGAGCAGCAAAAATTGCGACAATAATTCCGCCGATCTGAAATGCTTTAGATCCGCCCTCAGCTAAAATTCCCATAAGATTCTCTGTCATGATATAACTCCTTTCAAACTAAGAAATACCGTTATTGATTATTCATATTTTGTTTCGAAAGTTTTATCTTCCACATATTCCTGGTTTGTTTCCAACATACTTCTATTAGTTATAATCTTTTCTGCAGTTAACTCGGCTTCTCCAAGCACATCTCTGCCAAGTAGGTCTTCTTTGGCAAGCGTTTCCCAGCCAGGATTAATTTCTGCTTGTT
>CALETL010000104.1 GCA_937920485.1 uncultured Phycisphaerae bacterium | reverse complement strand
TACTGGATGTCGCAATGAAATGCGGTTTAGAGTCGAGTCAGTATTTTGCTACTGTTTTCAAAAAACAGGTATTACACCTACAGAATATCAAGGCTTAGCTTAACACTTTTAACAAAACCTAACGAGGACCGATGAATTCGTTGACTTATATTGCAGATGCAACGAGACCCTCTTTGCGAATTTTGTTGGCCTGTTCGTAAACACGGGCCATTGTGATAACGTTTCTGGATTGAGAAGCGGTCTCAGTAGATTTGGCAAGGTAATATTCACACCGCTCCATTTTCCCCTGACTTTTATAGATACGGGCCATTGTTAGCCAGCTATCGATTAACCCGGAGTGGTATCTGCCGTAAATTCTTTTCTTAATTGATAAAGATTCAGACATTAATGCGCTGGCCTGCCGGGTATCTTTTTGAGCAATATACACTTGAGCCATACCCTCGAGAACATTGGCCGTCATTAAGTGCCGTGAACCGTAGTTTTGCTCATAAATGTCCAGTGCTTTCTGGTAATTGATGAGCGCATAATCAATCTGACCTTTCGCATACTGCAGCTTTGCTGATTCCAAAATAAAAGGTGCCATCTCTTTGCTCTGCAAATTACAGTGGCGCAGCATAATATTAACGGCCTCTGACAGAGTGTCTTCCGCCCGCTTCATATTATTCTGCCTGCGGTAAACATCACTGAGCATTCGAAGCGAATGCGCTACATAGGGATGATCATCAAACAAGGCCTTTTTCTGCAGCCGGATTCCCTCTTTAAACCGTTTGGCCGCCTGAGGAAGCAAGTCCTCATAAGCACACACGGTCCCCAAGTCGATCAGGCACAGCGCCATTTCGCCGTTTTCAACTTTTTGCGATCGCGCCTGCTTGAGTGCTTTTTCTGCAAATACATGGGCTTTGTCGTATTTTCCAAATGCCATATAGGCCCGTGCCATTGAGCGCAATGTCTTTGTAGATGCAGATTTTCGATAAGATTTCGCGTAAGTTGTGCCAAAAGACACAAACAATATAACAATTAAAATAATGACTGACTTAAATTTAAAATATCGACGCTGAGCCATAGTCTATATCCTTGATTAATCCCAAAAATGTTCATTTCCTTGTAAAATGTAATAAACATTTTCGGTGTATCGGTGAAAAAAACCCACCCTGAAGCAAAAAACTGAAACCCCCCGGTTGGGACAATAAAATCAATTGTCCTTTGGCGAAAAACCTTAAGTTATCGGTCTATGTTTTTCAAGCCAAAAAATGATTTATCTTTCTGTGTCCAGTATTGCATTTTTTAGGGGATATTTATTGCAGGATCAGTAAAAGTCAAAAAAGCATAAAAAAAGCTGGAAATTACAGGATTTCTCACTAAAATCCCTACAATGAAATTCGTGCTGATAGATAAAGTCATAGAACTGGATCCGGGAAAGTGTCTAACTGCTGTTAAAAGCGTTTCACTGGCGGAAGAATACCTGGCTGACCACTTCCCTGCGTTTCCGGTTTTGCCCGGTGTATTGCTTTTGGAAGGACTGATCGAGTCCGCTTCCTGGCTGGTTCGGCACCAGCAAAACTTTTCCAACAGCATGGTATTGCTCGAAGCCGCAAAAAATGTTAAATATAAGAGTTTTGCGGCCCCTGGGATGCAGATTCAGTATACCGTCACAGCTTCGAGCATTGAAGAGAACACAAGCACCTTTAAGGGCGTGGGTTCTTGTGAAAACGAAGTGATCGTGGAAGCAAAATTGTCATTACGGCACTTCAATTTAGCCGATGATAACCCTAAGATGGCCCATGTAGATGGTAAAATCGTTGAAAACATGAAACAGCGATGGAATTTGCTGTATTCAGGTTAGTATTAAGCGATAAGATAAATATATAATATGGACAATTGTACCACGTAATGGAGGCAAAATAATATGGCAAAAACCCGCGATGAAATATTTGAGCAGGTAAAAGACGTTCTGGTCGATGCATTAGGTCTGGATGATGACGAAGTCACAGCAGAGGCAACGCTCATGGGCGACCTCGGTGCGGAAAGCATTGATTTTCTGGATATTATTTTTCGTTTGCAAAAAGCATTTGACATCGAAGTTCCCCGCGAGGAGCTTTTCCCTGCAGAAGCCGTGATGAGTAATACGGATTTCGTAAGCGGCGGCAAACTGACCGAAAAAGGTCTGGCGGAAATCAGGAGCAAGATGCCGCACACCGACCTGAGCGAATTTGAGCAGGACCCCGATGTTAATAAAATCGCTGACCTTTTTACAGTCGACGCAATTGTCAACTTCGTCGAAAACAAGGTCAACGTTTAACTTCTCAAAAAAATATCGCACACAGAATCGGCAGAACCGCCCAAAAGCTTTTCTGCCGATATTCGTTTGCACGGAAAAAATAATGCGTTGGATTTGGATAGACAAATTTCTGGAATTTAAGAGCGGCGAAAGTGCTGTTTCGCTCAAGAATGTAACCTTGGCCGAAGAACATCTGCACGATCATTTTCCGGGTTTTCCGATTATGCCGGAGTGCCTGATGATCGAAGCGATGGCTCAGACCGCCGGCATTTTGGTTGGCGAAGCACGTAAGTTTCAGGAAAAAGTTATTCTCGCCAAAGTCAAGAAAGCTGTCTTTTACCATTACGTCTGCCCGGGCGATACCATCACATTACACGCTCAGATCGAATCCATCGCTCCCGAAGCAGCCAGTACAAACGGCGAAATCATGAGAGGCGACCAGCGGATTGCACAGATCAGCTTAATGTTCAGCCATATTGATAATAATCTGGCCGGCAAACAATTCCCGGAAGAAAACTTTGTCTTCACAGACATGTTCAACTCTCTTCTGACCGGTTTTGTCGAACAGGACACTCCACCGGAGCAAAGCACATGAACAAACGCCGTGTCGTCGTTACTGGTGTAGGTGCCATTTCACCACTGGGTTTAAGCAGCGATGATCTCTGGACGGGGCTCCTGGAAGGCCGTTGCGGAATTGAAACGATCCGCGCGTTTGATCCCGTCGGATTCCCCTGCAAGATCGCCGGCGAAGTGCCGGACTACAAAATTCGCGATTATGTCCCCAAATCCTCTCGTAAGGCAATGAAACTGATGAGCCGGGATATTGAACTATCGGTCATCGCCGCTGACGAAGCAGTCAAAAACAGCGGCCTTGTTACCAAGGCATCGGGAGCCGAAGATGTTACCGTTGACCCGCAACGCACGGCGATCAGCTTCGGCGCGGGACTTATCAGTTGCGATTTGGTAGAACTGGCTCCGAGTGTGGCGCTTTCGATTACAGATGGACAATTCGATCTTCTTAAATGGGGCAAGGACGGACTCCCGGCTCTGACACCATTGTGGTTATTAAAATATCTGCCGAACATGCTGCCCTGCCATGTCGGCATCATTCATGATATTCAGGGCCCCAGTAATACGATCACCTGCGGCGAAGTCGCTGGTCATATCGCGATTGCTGAAGCGTTGGAAATGATCTCCCGGGGGAATGCGGAAGTTGCTTTGTCAGGCGGCTGTGAAGCCAAAGTCAATCCGATTGTAATGATGAGGCAGTGCTTACTGAAACGTTTAACAACAACCGCCAATGACCGCCCCCTTGAAGCCTGCAGACCCTTTGATAAGAATGCTGGTGGCGCTGTTTTTGGTGAAGCCGGAGGAGTTCTTGTTCTGGAGGAACTGGAATTTGCGAAATCGCGAAGTGCTTCAATTCTTGCCGAAATCGTCGGGACCGCTTCAAGCAACAGCTTGAACACTGAATACGCCCACTTGGAACAGGATGGTAAAGGGCTTCAGATCGCGATTCAAAAAGCTCTTGACCAAGCGGGTATCCAACCG
>CALETL010000103.1 GCA_937920485.1 uncultured Phycisphaerae bacterium | reverse complement strand
GCTTTTTTATTGTTTCTCTTGTGCTGCCTTGCGCTCCTCTTTCGGTCGGGTTTTCCAGCGGCGGTGCAGCCACCAGTACTGCGTTGGATCCTTGCGGATAAGGTTTTCCAGTTCGGTGTTGTACTCTTGTGTGATCCATTTTAGCGGGTCGTCCTTGTCTGCCCATTCGTCCGGCATGATAATCCGGCTGACCTCAACCTCAAAAAAGAATTCTCCCGGCGTCTGTCGACAGCACGCCACCCCGATGGGCATATTGTATTGCAAGGCCAACAGGCCGATGCTCTTGTACGAGCTTGCCTTGCGACCAAAGAAATCCACAAACACGCCCTTGCGGCCAGCGTCCTGATCGGAGATAAAGCACAACGTCGTCCCTTCTTCAGCAAGCTGGGCCATCTGCTCCGCAGCCCCCTTCTTGTCAATGATCTTCTGTCCCGCCCTCGCACGGATGCCGTACAGGTAATCATTAATGATCGGATTGTCCAGCGGCCGGGCGATGCTGTAGATATTGAACCCAAACACCCCCAACGCATAGCCCATGATCTCAAAGTTGCCATAATGGCCGGTCAGCATCAAAAGCCCTTTGCCCTCCTGCATCATCCACTTGGCCCGCTCAATGTTGATCACGCGGGCATAGTTGCGCCAGTTGTCCTTACGAACCAGCCGCGGCGTAAACAGCAGATCGATCGTCAGCATCACAATATGCTGAAACGACCGCCTCCCCACATCTTCCCGCCAGGCGTCCGTCTCGTTCGGAAAGCTAGCCCGCAAGTTGTCCATCGCCCGATTGCGGCCGCGGTCATAGTGTTTCCACATCAGATTACCCAGAAAACAGGCAAACCGCAGGTTCCGCCGCACCGGAAACAGGTATAGAATGAACAGCGCCACCCGCATAACCGCATATCCCAGCCAATCCAGAACCGGATTTCGCTTTTTTTTCTTCCTTTTTGGTTTTTTTGGAAACGCCATCGCAATACCAGCATCTATATAATTGTTAATTCTGTAAAAAGCGGGCTTTATTATGCGTCAATTACGGTCTTTGTCAAGCTTTGGTTGACAACCAAGGGCGACCGCTCTATAATCCATTCAATCAAATACCTCAAATTCAGAAAGGAAATACCATGGACTTTGATAATACTCAGGACCACAATCATACAGATCAGCCGCAGCCGACACCCCCGCAACCACCCCAAACACCGCCAGCAGTCAACATTCCCGACTTTTCCGGCGCGGTTTACGACCCCTTTCCAAAGAAAAAAAAAGGTTCCGGCTGGAAAGTCTTCTGGGGCATTGTGCTGGTACTGTCGATCCTCGCAAATGGCTTTATGCTTTTAGCAATGGTCGGTATGGGTGCGGTTATCGCCGGCAGCGGGGCCTCGTCAGATAACGGGATTGTCGAAAAAATGCTGGTTGAAGGACCGCGGACAAACAAAATCGCCGTCATCAACATCGAAGGCATTATCAATGGCGAAATGAGCGAATGGGTCAAAAAGCAGATTAAAACAGCCGAAAATGATAAAAATGTCAAGGCGTTGATCGTCCGAATCGACAGTCCCGGCGGCGGTGTAGCGGCCAGTGATCAAATTCATCACTATATCACCCGCTTCAAGGACCACACGAAGAAACCCGTCCTGGCGTTTATGCAGTCCATCGCGGCTTCCGGGGGATATTATTCAGCCGTGGCCTGTGATGAAATCATGGCCGAGCATACTGTGATTACCGGATCGATCGGCGTGATCATGAATCACTTAGTCATTAAGGACCTGCTGGAGGAAAAACTCGGCATTAATCCCGTCACGATCAAAAGCGGCAAACGAAAAGACTGGCCCAGCATGTTCAATGAAACGACCGACGAGGAAAAGCAGTACCTGATGGACAGAGTTATCACCCCTGCTTATGACCGATTTGTCAAACTGGTCGCCGAAGGCCGAAAGGACGTGCTGACGGAAGAACAAATCCGGGAACTGGCCGACGGCAGCATTTATACCGCTCAGCAGGCAGTGGATAATAAACTAGTCGATGAAATTGGCTATTTTGATGACGCGGTTAATAAGGCCCAGCAAATGGCGAACATCTCGGACGCAAGAGTGGTCACCTATGAACAGCTTTTCTCATTTTGGTCGATGATGGGGGCACAAAGCAAAGGTTCAATCAATATCGAAAGTGAAATACTGGAAAAACTCGCCGCTCCGCGGATTCTGTACCTGTGGGATGGCAAGAAGTAAGCTTTAGCCAGTGACTTTGACAATACCGTTTTGGACTTTCAGACGCCCTTCAGCGAATAGTTGGATCGCCTCGGGATAAGCCAGACATTCCTGCTCGAACACCCGATCAGCTAAGGTGTCTGCGTCATCACCGTCTTTGACCTCACATGTCCGTTGAACGATAATCGGACCGGCGTCATATTCATTGGTGCAGAAATGAACGGTACAACCCGAGACTTTGCATCCGGCGGCAAGTACCGCTTCGTGAACATGGTGGCCGTACATGCCTTTGCCCCCAAAACTTGGCAACAGCGCTGGATGGATATTCATTACACGATTTTCATAATTATCCGGAATCCGCCACAGGCACATCCAGCCGGCCTGCACAACCAGATCAACCTTGGCATCATCAAGGGCTTTTGCAATCTTAGCACTGAATTGCTCAATGTCGGGGTTGTCTTTTTTGCGGATGATTACCGGTTCCAATCCCATGCCTTTGGCAAGTTGGACACCCCTGACGTTTGATAACGAACTAATGACGACAATGATCTCGGCATTAAGATGCCCGACTGCGATTTGTTCCTGAATATTGACCATCGTCCGCCCCCCGCCGCTAAGCAGGATGCCCAGACGGAGTTTTTTTCCCTGTGCTTTGACCGGTTTGGACTGGCTCCCGACATCCCTTTTTTTGTCCATGGCCTGATTGGCCATTGCATCGGCTTCGGCGTTCTGTTCCCGCGGGATATGCACCGCCTGCCAGGAGGTAAAAGAAGCCAGCAGTTCCATGCAATCGAAATAGATGTCTTTAAGATTCTCACTTTTGACTTTGTACTGGCCATTGAGTTGGCGAACTAATAATTGACTATCGCTAAACAGTCGAATTGATTGCGCCTGCAATTCTTTGGCCGCGGCTAAACCCTCCCGTACCGCGGTATATTCCGCTACGTTATTGGTAGTCTGACCCAGAAAGACTCCACGGGACACGATGGTTTCCCCGCCGGCACTGATGATAAAACCGGCCCCCGCAAGTCCGGGGTTGCCGCGACTGCCGCCATCTGTATATAAATCGACTTGCTGATACAAGCTGAATCTCTCCTGGCTGAAGGCACAATGGGCACAAAAAAAGCTGGTTTCTATCCAGACAAACCAGCGTGCTTTTTATTCGATATCATCGTTTTTAAGATACAAAATCCGCGTACAGTT
>CALETL010000102.1 GCA_937920485.1 uncultured Phycisphaerae bacterium | reverse complement strand
GTCCGTTCCAATGCTCATGCGGGATGAGGTCATGGTCGGCACCGGCTACTTCCCCGGCTCCGAAGAACAGACCTACCAGATGGAGCGGGACAGCTTAAATCTGGCTGGCACCTCAGAAGTTCCCATTACGGCCTACTATTCAGGAGAAATCCTCGCAGAGGAACAATTGCCGGTCAAGTCTGTTGCCTTAAGTACCTGTTTTCGGCGTGAAGCAGGCGCCGCCGGAAAGGACACACGCGGCCTGTACCGCATTCATCAATTTGATAAAGTCGAGCAGGTGATAGTTTGTGAAAACGATATCGAAAAAAGCAAAGAGCATCATCTTGAGATTCTCGCCAACTCCGAAGCCGTTTTGCAAGCCATGAATTTGCCCTACCGCGTGGTTAACGTCTGCACCGGTGACCTTGGCCGGGGTCAGGTTCAGAAATATGACATCGAAACATGGATGCCCTCTCGTAACAGTTACGGCGAGACCCATTCAGCCAGCCGGTTCTATGAGTTCCAGGCACGCCGGATGAATCTACGGTATAAGAATGCAGCCGGTAAAAACGTCTTTTGTCATACGCTCAACAACACTGTAATTGCTTCACCACGAATCTTGATTCCCATTCTTGAATTGTATCAGAATGCTGACGGAAGCATAACTATCCCGGAGGTTTTGAGGCCTTACATGCAGGGGCAGGAGAAAATCGAGTTAAAGTAGTCTAGAGGGAGAAAGTGAAACGAAGGAGCTTTGACGAATCCGACCTGATACGGTTGAATCTTCAGCAACTTGATGCTGAAACCACCCATAAACCGCTTATTGACAGGATTTTTTCCACAACGCCAATTCTTCCTTTCGCAATCGCGTTTTTATTAGGGGTCATCGTTGCATATATAATACACTCTGTACGATCCGTCTGGATTATTTTGGAATGTGTGCTTTTGCTGAATGTGATCTTTCTGGCCTTTGGGTTCAAAACAAACATGAATATTCGTTTACTGTTGGTTTTTTCATGTTCCTGCTTTGTATTTTTTTCGTTTGGGATGATTCGTTATTACTCCATGATAAACATCCCGCCTAACCATATCAGCCACTATTTTAATTCGGAACGGGAACTGGCAACCTTACAAGGAAAAGTCATTTCGTCGGTTCGAACAGACCAGTGGCAGACCGGAATTTCATCAATTCCGTGGTTGAATTCAAAAAGCTCATTTTACCTCGACACAACCGGTATAAAAACGGCTAATGGATGGCAAAAGGCATCCGGCAAAGTCCGGGTGCAGGTTGGTGAACCGATCAGCCATGTAAAACACGGCAACATCGTTCAAATCGAATGCTGGCTGAGCCGGTTTTCGCCACCGCCCAATCCCGGCCAGTTTGACCTGTCTAGACACATGGCCCGGCGAGGCGTCCACGTTGCCGCAACCGCAGCCATCAAAGAAGGGGTTGAAGTAATTGATTCCAGGCCCTCCCTCCTGTCGAAAACACAAACCATCTTGTATCGCTTCACTTCAAAAGCTTTACTGGATGAATCGGTCACTGATAATGATGTTCGCTCCCTTGTTTCCGCTTTGATTCTGGGAAGACGCAGTAACATCAGTCCCCACATCATGGCGGCATTTCGAGACACCAATCTGGCCCATTTCGTCAGTTTATCCGGGATGCATGTCGGGCTATTGGCAGGTTCGCTCTGGGTCATGCTTCGTATAACCGGCCTGAGAAAACGCCCCCGGGCGATTCTCTGCATTATTCTGATTCTGCTCTACGCAATGGTCGTTCCGCCGCGTGCCCCAACGATGAGGGCCGTTTTTCTGAGCTGCTTTTTTTTCGCAACCGTTCTTCTTAAACGACAGGCAAATCCCCTGAACACGCTGGCTCTTTCGGCATTGGTTCTATTGTTTTTTCGCCCCTACGAATTATTTTCCGCCGGTTGGCAGCTATCGTTTATGTCTGTCCTTGGCATCCTCCTCTTTTATCCAACCGTGCAATTTCAACTCCTAAGCCGGCTGTTCTATCCGCTTGTTCCATATCTGAAACGCTTTGTCGGATTGCAGTACTTTTTGCACGGAGTAATCGAATTGCTCGCTATCGGGATTTCCATCTGGCTGACCATCGCCCCGATCCTTTTGTATTACTTTGGCAGAATCAATCCATTATCGCCGCTCTGGACCATTCTGGCACTGCCATTCGTATTGGTCGTTCTGTATGCGGGATTTATCAAGATCCTGCTATCCGCTGTCTTTCCGACCCTTGCATCGGTATTCGGCTGGATATTGAATCTTGGCAGCAAAGGACTCGAAAGCATCGTGGTAGTCCTGTCAAAAATCGATTTCGTGCAGATCGTATCATATCGGCCGGGATTGCCTTTGGTGCTTGCTATCTATTCATTAATGCTGGGAATCTGTCTGCTGCCGTCATGTTATAGAAGAACAAGAAAAGGGGTGCTTATTTTGATTGTCTTGTGCTTTCTTTTTCCGGGTATTTCACGACACGTTGACATTAAAAACCGGAACACATTAGAAATGACGTGCCTTTCCGTCGGACATGGACAGTGTATTGTGCTGTCCGGTCCGAATAATGAACACGTCCTTTTTGACGCCGGTTCCATCACAAACAAAAATATTACGCATAAAACCATCTTTCCGTACCTGCAGTATCAAAGCATCTTTTCACTGGATGCCATTTATCTAAGCCATGGTGATCTGGACCACATGAATGCTGTCGCCGATCTTGCCTCATACGTCAAGGTCAAAAACATCTATGCCAATAAGGTCTTGCTGCAAACAGCACAAAAGCCATCCGTTGAAAAAGAACTTTGTGAACACCTTTTCGAAACAGGCCACACCCCAAAACCCATCCGCCGCTATACCGGTCAAAAAGGATTGACAATTCAATCCATCTGGCCTAGTGCCGAAGTGGTTAATAATCTATCTGTTTCTGAAAATGACAAATCAGAGGTCTTATTGATCGAATACGCAAACAGAAAGATTCTGCTATGCGGCGACATCGAACGTCAAAGCCAGAAACAGCTTATGGAATTGTATCCTGATTTGAATGTCGATATGTTGATTTTACCGCATCACGGCTCTACGAATAATTTGGATAACCATTTTATCGAACACCTTAAACCGTCTTCGGTTATTGCAAGCGGTTCACAGCGAAACATGGGAAACACCTACCATCCCCCTGCCAGTTCTTGTATGAAGGTGTTTCATACCGCAACAGACGGCGCCATTACGATAAAAATAAAAGCCGATGGCACATTGAGCGCCACCGGCTATTTGAATCTTCAAAAAAGTTTCGGCCAAAGGCCGAATCCTTAACTACGAACTAAGAACTAAGAACTTCCATTTGACTACCGCATATGCACGACGATTTCAACGCGGCGGTTTTTGGCCTTGCCACTGGACGAAGCATTGGATGCAACCGGACGGCTTTCGCCGCAGGCAACACCGCGAATCATTTGAGGACTGACGCCTTTGTTAACCAGATAACGCAGAACCGTCAAGGCGCGACCGGCGGACAAATCCCAGTTATCCTTCCAGAGATTTTTGGTCTTGCGGATCGGGTCGGTGTCCGTATGGCCTACCACATCCACCTGCTTGCCGCTGTAACGCGGTTCGCGCAGAACACTGTGAATGTGATCCAACTCGGAACTGGTCGAATTTTTCAACGTCGCCTTTCCGGAACTAAAGAGAACTGAGTTTGGCAGGGTCACGGTAATAGTACCGGCCGCTTCATCGACTTTCACATCCCCCTGAAAGCCGGTATCCTGGGGCCTGTCTTTCAGTGCCGCCAGTTCCTGACGCATTTTGGCTTGTTCCGCTGCAGAACCTTCTAACGACGTAATGCAGTTTTCATACAGACCCTGCAGATTCTGATGTTCAACGTCCAGGGAATTGTATTTCTTCTTCCAGTTGGTACACCCTGTCAGCATCGACACGACCACCATTGCAACACAAACGACTAACATTTTTTTCACAGCGTGTTTCATTGGGACCTCCATTTCATTTTCTTAAAGCTAAAATCCATAAAAGTTCGATAGAATTTGTTGCATCCAGTCATGAAAGATAATAACGGCAAACACGGCCAATGACAAGAACGGACCGTAAGGAATTTGCCGCATTTTTTTAAAAATCGCCTGATACAGCGCCCACAAGATGCCGAAAAATGGCGCGATAAAGAACGCCAACACCACCCATTTGGCCCCAATCACTGCTCCGGCGGCCCCCATCAGGTGCACATCGCCCAGGCCCATCGCCTCTTTACCGAACCCCAGTGTCCCGAATATCCGCGTGGCCCAGACCACCGCACAACCGGCTAAATACCCCCCAACAGACCCCAGCAAGCCGGAAACAACGGGCAAAGCAATGAAAAAAGCCCATTTTTCAGTCACAGACGGCATCTGTGCAATCTGCACCGCAACAATCGCCCCGATAACAACCGGCAGCAGAAAAACGATTTCTTTCATAATTTCTTTGCGGTCATTGAATTGGGGCTCATTTTCCTGCGGTTTAACCGCTTCCTCACAGTCCCCCTCTTCATCCTCAGCCATCTCATAGCTTGGCTTGATAATACCCGTATAAAGCCCGATTAGGGACACAATCAGCCCCACAGTCGCCCCAACTGTAACTGCTGCAAACTTTGGGGAATTGACGGCCGCCGGAAATAGATCAAATTCAAGAATTGTCTTACCTCCTATGACAAACTCAGCAGCACCGGAGGTGATGAAACCAACAATCGTCACAAACCAGCATAATTCAAGTGGAATGATCCACAATTCCAGATCGATTGCCGAAGCGGCTAAAAATACCGCGAAAAGTGTGACAATGCCCAAATAGAACAGCCAGCCACCTCCTGTGAAGAACTGCTGCATCGCCGTCTCGCCCGCAAAACCTGTCTGTCGATATCGAAACCAGAAAAAACACAAGTACAGTCCGCCAAAAAGAAGCGAAGTAATCAACTCGACAAGAAAATAGCGACAGGAAATCGGGGCTTTGCAATCCGGGCACTTGCCCCGCAGCAGAAGCCACGAAAACAGCGGAATATTGTTATAACAACGAATGGGAGTATTACAGGACGGACAGGCAGAAGGCGGAGAAACTAGCGATTTTTCCCGCGGCAGACGATAGATCACCACATTTAGAAAACTGCCGATACACGCTCCAAACGCGAAGATAAATACCAGCCAAATCCATTCGACCGCCATAAGTCATCCTTATTGAAATTTAAATCCACCACTGAGGACGCTGAAGACACTGATTTTTATAATTATTTTTTCTCGGCGTTTTCAGTGTCCTCGGTGGTTAATATATTATCGTCTTATTTCTTTTTGGCCTTTGGTTTTCTTTTTTTAGCGGCCTTCGACTCCTGTCGATCTACGATTCCAGCCACCTGCATCGGCAGGCCAAACAGCTTGATAAAGCCAGTTGCATCCGTTGAATCGTATTCGGCACCCATGGTAAAACTTGCCAGATCCGGATTGTACAAGCTCTTGGGGCTCTTGATGCCGGCCAACGTGGCCTGGCCCTTGTAGAGTTTCAGTCGAGCCGTACCGGTCACATTCTGCTGTGTCACATCAACAAACGCATCCAGTGCCTGCCGCAGCTTGCAGAACCACTGGCCGTAATAGACCAGTTCGGCATATTTCAAGGCAACCTGCTGCTTATAGTGAGCCGTTTCCCGGTCCAGTGTCAGCATTTCCAGTGCCCGGTGTGCGGTACTGAGGATTGTGCCGCCTGGGGTCTCATACACACCGCGGGATTTCATGCCCACCAGCCGGTTCTCAACAAGATCAGCCTGCCCAACGCCGTGCAGACCACCGATCTCATTGAGCCGTTCGATCAGCTTGACGCCGCCAATTACCCGGCCGTTCAGCTTGACAGGAAGGCCCTGCTCGAATCCGATCTCAACATAATCCGCTTTGTTCGGCGCCTTGGATATCGGCCGGCTCATGACAAACAGATTGTCCAGCGGCTCGTTCCACGGATCTTCAAGATCGGCACCTTCATGGCTGATGTGCCACAGGTTCCGGTCCCGTGAGTAGATTTTCT
Organism: uncultured Phycisphaerae bacterium; assembly: GCA_937920485.1. Lineage (GTDB taxonomy): Bacteria > Planctomycetota > Phycisphaerae > Sedimentisphaerales > Anaerohalosphaeraceae > 4572-13. The sequence continues at coordinate 7,524 of CALETL010000102.1, read as the reverse complement.
TTTTCGTCTGCTCGATGGGTATATTGCGCTTCTTGGCGTAATCTACAGCTGCTTCCCGGCTGGTCAGGGTGAAATTGGGATCCTTCCACGGAGCAATGATCTTCAAACTCGGATCCAGCGCCAAAAACGTCAGCTCAAACCGTACCTGGTCGTTGCCTTTACCGGTCGCTCCGTGCGAAACCGCGGTACACCCCTCGGCGTGGGCGATTTCCACCTGTTTTTTAGCGATCAGCGGCCGTGCGATGCTGGTGCCCAATAGGTAGCCGTTTTCGTAGACGGCCCCGCTCTTGAGCATCGGCCAGATATAATCCTCGACCAGTTCCTTACGCAGGTCTGCCACAATGCATTTGACAGCACCGGTGGCCATGGCCTTTTTCTTGATACCGACCAACTCGTCGCCCTGTCCCAGTTCGGCGGCAAACGCCACCACCTCATAGCCGTATGTTTCCTTCAGCCACGGCAGGATCACACTCGTATCCAACCCACCGCTGTAAGCCAATACCACCTTTTCGCCTTTTTTCTTTGCCATCTTCTACGAACCTTAGATTATTAGACACAGATTAACACTGATTAATACTGATTATACGTGGTTATCTGGAAATGAAAAGAGATTTTGCGAAGATTTTGTCTCTAAAACAGACCACAGGTCATCATGAACCTAATTTGTCGTACACCACTTTTCGCATGAGTTCTTCGTCGGGGTCGTCGCCGATGTAGATTTTGTATTGAGCCATCGCCTGACGGATGAACATCTCGGCGCCGTTGACGGTTTTCGCCCCGGCGGCTTTAGCCATCTGCAGCAGCTTCGTTTCCAACGGATTATAGACCGTATCAAATACGGTCATCTGCTCGGTCAGAACTCCCTCCGGCACCGGACAGGTCTCGACATCCGGACACATCCCCAAGCTCGTACAGTTAACCACGACATCGGCCGTATGTTCGGTTAGCTCGTTGATTCCGGCGAACTTACAGCAAAACTCCTTTGCCAGCGACTCGGCCTTGCTCAGCGTGCGATTATAAATCCGCACCCGTGCCCCCACATCGACCAGCCCCGCCACTACTGCGCGAGAAACCCCGCCGGCACCGATCACAGCAACCTTTTTCCCATGCAGACTGTGGCGATCGCCGTCAAACACACTTGCCATCGCATCCATCGCTCCGGCGTAATCGGTATTGTAGGCGCTAATCAAACCATTAAACCCGATCTTAAGCGTATTCACTGAGCCGATCGTCTGAGCCAGAGTATCCACATAATCGCCGTGCCGGTTCGCATAGTTCAGCGCGTTCGTCTTATGCGGCAGCGTCACACTGAATCCACCGAATCCCAGTTTGTAGCGATTGCAGGCATCGTCCAAAAATGTATTAAACTCGTCGTTGCCGCCTCTAACAAGAAACGGTAAATAAACCGCGTTGATGTTTTTCTTCTCGAAGCTCTGGTTGAACAACGCAGGACTCAGCGAGTGCCCCACCGGGTCACCGATTACACCAAAGATCTCCGTGTCCTTGTCAATCGCGTCCCAGCGGTACATCTGCTTCATCGTTTGAACCGACACCTGTCCCGGTGCGGTCTGCGCCGCATCGTCTAAACATGCAAACGTCAGTACTGAGCCAAACTTCTTTGCCAGAGCCCGGCTAACTAACCCGTCCTCGCCCATGCAAAAAGCGATCAGCGGACGATCCGCTTCCTGCAAAAGGTCGAACGCCGCAAAGCAATCGCTGATATGGCGTGCCTTGTAAACAATCTTGGGAATCGCATCGGGATGCAGCGCCAACACGGTCTCGTAAAGAATGTTCAGATCATCAAAGGGACCTTTAAAATTATGGCAGGACAGGATCAGTTTGGTATCGGATGTTTCAAGAGCCGCTTTCAGAACTGAATGCGTATCGGGATGCTTGAAATTCTCGTACTCAACATCAACGAAATCTGCTTTCGCCTCGACGGCCTGTTTCAGAATGGACAGCCGCACACTGAAATCGACGGGATTAACGCCGCCTTCGGAAACATCCCGGCAGGTTACGATCACCGGAAGCTTGCATTTCTGCACCGAATGAATCATTTTTAAAATCGCGTCAATATTCGGTTCAGCAAGCGCATCGCAACGGATTTCAATGGCTTCGGCACCAATGCGTTTTGCGTTGGAAACCTTTTCCGCAAACTCACCCGGTTCACAGGCAAAAATGGACACGGCCAGATACGTCATATCCTAATCTATATCCGGCAGCATTCTTAAATGCAAGTCTAAACTTCATTCGCCGAAAACCGCAGAGCAGCAAACCTATTCCTTGGCTTCTTCTTCTGTGGCTTCGCCCTCAGTCTCTTCCTTGGGGTACTTGACCGAGCAACCGTACGGCTTTGTCTTGGGGGTCGAGACCTCTTTGCCCGCAAGCAGCTCGGAGAGGGCCTGATCTACATAATTAACTTTTTCCTTGCCTTCGGGTGCTTTTCCCATTGGTGCATTATCAATGGCCCCCTGATAAGCAATCTTGCCTTGTTTGTCGATCACAAACACATGCGGCGTAGTCTTGGCCTTGAAAAGCTTGCCGACCTTACCGTCAGTGTCGATTAACACTAAATGCTTGAGTTCGTTCTTCTTGGCCCATTTCTTGTTCGTTTCCGTGGTGGCATAATTCGTGCTGTTGATCGTCAGCCAGACAACATCCTGTTTCACATATTTCTTAGCGAGCTTGCGGGTCGTTTGGGTTATGTCGTTGTAATGTGCCTTCACAAACGGACAGTCATAATTGGTCCACTCCAGAACAATGATCTTATCCTTGAGTTTGCTGAGCTGAACGTCTTTACCGTTGAGATCCTTTAATGTAAAGTCAGGGGCTTTTTGGATTGTACAGCATGCTTTCTGACAATCGGCCGGACAGGCCTTCTTGTCGCCGGGACAATTCCCGCAGTTCGCCGCGGCCAGACCGGAAATCACAAGAACACAAAGTACAGAAATGATTTGTTTAAGTTTTACATCCATAATTCCATCCTTTCGGTTTAAGTGATGATATCTCTGTATTTGTCCGTAATACGTCGGGTCAGCAAGGCCTGTTTGATAAAAAATCACAAAATTCCCAATTTACCTTGTACAAGTTCGCCAAATCTTTTTTAATAAACTTCGGCGTTTATTTCGATATAGCAATCAGTGGCACGAGCTTTTAGCCCGTGCTCAACAGGTAACTAAAAACTTGAAACTACCTATAGGTCTTTTCAAAATATGAACTTATCTAAATATTTATTAACCTTCACACTGCTTTCCACCGCGTTACTGGCTGTTTCCGGCTGTCAGCCGGGCACCAGGGACCGGTATGCACCTGTGATTGTCGCCGATCACTCGGTTTCTGTCATCGCAACCTCACAATTGATCCACAGCAAGATTCTGGGCTATTCGGTCCAGAACCGCCCGATTGAGCTTACAACACTGGGCTGCGGCCCTGACACGGTACTGATCATCGCCACCATCCACGGCAACGAAGACGCCGGCACGCCGCTGGTCTATTGGCTCATCGACCACCTCAAGGCCAAGCCGGATGTACTGGATGGCCGTACCGTGCTGGTCGTACCGGTCGCCAACCCAGACGGTTATGACCTTCGCACACGCGCCAACGCATGCGGGATCGATCTGAACCGCAACTTTCCCGCCGCAAACCGTGTGAATAACGCCGGTAACGGTATGGATGGTTTAACCGAGCCGGAATCGACGATTTTGCACGATCTGATCCTGACGTATCGGCCTGCGCGGATCGTTACGATCCATCAGCCGTTGTATTGTCTGGACTATGACGGCCCCGGCGAAGACTTGGCAAAGGCAATGGCCGATTATTGTCCCCTGCCGGTCAAAAAACTCGGCTCACGTCCCGGCTCACTCGGTTCATTCGCCGGAATCGAACAGAATACCCCTATCATCACCATGGAACTGGCCAAAGAAGACTCCCAACTGACCGACGTCCAACTCTGGATTCGCTACGGCAACGCCCTCCTTGCCGCCATCACCTATCCCCAACTGCCATATTAGCTTAGTTCTCAGTTATAGAAAGCCAGTGAACAGCCGATTATCGGCCGCCTTATTCTTCGATGCGGAAGGTGATGTTCTGCAGGCCCAGGCCATACAATAAATCGTAGACCTTGACGACGACGTCCCATGGTACGGCATCGTCATAGTACAATTCGACCGGGACCGGACCGGTTGTTTCCAGTGCCTGCTGGACTTTTCGGGCCAGAACCAGCAAAGACTGCTGTGGGTTTTCTGTGGAAAATTTAACTGCGGGGCGATTTTGGACCCGCATCAGGCAGCCGGAAGCATCGACCTCTACAAAAATCTTCAGGGGTGTGTCCTGTGCAGCGGCGGCCTGCGGAGGTGTCTTGCCCACGATCACGGGCAGAAGCTGTTCGGGCTCCTGAAATTTTGCCGTTAGCACGAAGAACGTCAGCAGCAGGAAGATAACGTCGATCATCGGGGTCATACGAAGGCCCATCGAAATTCGACTACGGCCGCCAAAACCGGCCATTGCGGTTCGATGAAATCCGGATATCTGTTGTTTGCTGGACATATCTTTGTTCATTTGAAAAGTTCAATAAACGCAAGAGACGCGAAAGATGCAAACGACGCAAATGACATAAGGATATAAAACCCTTTGCGTTCATATTTACACACTATAGTATGAACTCTTACTTAATGTCAAGCGGCTGTAAACATGTGCTGCGTTCGGCACCGGTGTGCAGCGCCTTGAGATTAACCTCAACCAGTTCCGCTTTTTTGTTCGAGAACAGATCGCTGATCGCCTGCTCGATGCTGCTAATGGAAAGCAGCCGCGTATGTTCGATAAAGGCACCCACACTGACAATGTTGGAAACTCTGAGATTGCCGATCTCATGTGCGATTTTTGTGGCGTTTACCTTAATGCACGCCAGATCGGAACGCCGGGGGTCGCGGCTGATCATGGACGTGTTCATCAGCACCAGGCCATCTTGCGAAATCTCCGGCTCGAAACGATCCAATGACGGGCCATTAAGGATGATCGCCATGTCCGGATGATTCACAAAGGGACTGGCGATTTCGTCATTGCTAATGATAACCGTTGCGTTGGCCGTGCCGCCCCGCATCTCGGCTCCGTAGCAAACCATTCCAACCACATTTTTATCTTCGATGATCGCCGCACGTGCAAGAATGTTGCCGATGACAACGATACCCTGACCTCCGAAGCCAGCCATAACAATCTTTGTTTCCTGTCTGTCCATTAGCTCTTATCCTTATACACGCCCAGCGGAAAGACTTCTTTCATATCATTGTTGACAAAGTCCACCGCTTTGGCCGTTGACACCTTCCAATCCGTCGGGCACATGGAAAGCACCTCGACCAGTGAAAAGCCCTTGCCGTCGATTTGGTTTTGGAATGCTTTTTTGATGGCCCGCTTTGTGCTGTTAACATCTTTTGGGGTACTGACTGCCGTCCGTTCCAGATAATAAACTCCATCCAGCGAGCTTAATAATTCGCAAACCTTCAGCGGCGGACCTTCACCATGCTGGCCCCGGCCGTCCCGAGAGGTGGTGCTGACCATGCCGGTCAATGTAGTCGGCGCCATCTGGCCGCCGGTCATGCCGTAAATGGCATTGTTGACGAAAATCACAGTGATGTTTTCGCCGCGGTTGGCCGCATGGATGGTTTCGGCGGTCCCAATGGCAGCAAGGTCGCCGTCGCCCTGATAGGTAAAGACGATTTTATCCGGATGAATACGTTTGATGCCCGTTGCAACCGCTGGCGGACGACCGTGTGAACACTCGATGATATCACAATTGAAATAATCGTATAGCAGTACCGCACAGCCAACCGGAGCGGTACCGATGGTGATCTCACGAATCCCCAACTCTTCGATCACTTCCGCAACCAAACGATGGATAATCCCATGTCCACAGCCCGGACAGTAATGCGTCAAAGCATCCTTGAGAACCTCTGTTCGTTTCAATGTCTGCATCTTATACCCTCCCCTTTGCTGCTACAGGCGATGTGATCATCGACTCTATCTTTTCAAGGATGATCTCTTCGGTCGGATACCAGCCGCCGCCCTTGCCGAGAAACTCCACCGGACAAGCTGCTTCGATCGCCAGTTTGACATCTTCGATAAACTGGCCGTGACTCATTTCCACTACCAGTATTTGACTTGTATCATAGGCAACTTTTTTGAAACTTTCTTTCGGGAACGGCCACAGCGTAATCGGCCGGATCAAGCCGACCTTCATTCCCTTTTCACGAGCCATGCGAACAGCGCCTTTGGCAATGCGGCTGGTGATACCGTAGGCAGCGATCACAATGTCCGCATCTTCGACTCTGTATTCATCACACAGCGAAAGTTCGCTCTCAATTCGCCGATATTTTTTCTGCAAATGCTCGTTGTGGTCAACCAATCCTTCGGCCGGCCGTAGAACCAGTGTTTTGACAACGCGTGGATCACGCCCTTTACAGCCATCGAGAATAAAATCTTTTTCCGGCAGATCGAGAATCGGCTCATACGGCAGAATTTCTACCGGTTCGGTCATCTGACCGAGGATGCCGTCACCCAGCATTAAAACCGGGTTGCGATAGTAATCGGCCCAGTCAAAAGCGTTCATCGTCAGGTTGTACAGTTCCTGTGTTGACGCCGGAGCCAATACGATAAGTCGGTAGTCACCATGGCCACCGCCTTTGACCGCCTGAAAATAGTCAGCTTGTGAGGCACGAATGTTACCCAGTCCCGGTCCGCCCCGCTGCATGTTGGCGATCAGGCAGGGAAGCTCGGCACCGGCAATATAACTGATGCCCTCCTGTTTGAGCGAGATGCCCGGCGAGGAGGAACTGGTCATGCAGCGAGCCCCCGCAGCAGAGGCCCCAAAAACCATGTTAATCGCGGCAATCTCACTTTCGGCCTGAACGAATACGCCACCGACCTGCGGCATCCGCCTGGACATGTATTCGGGAACTTCATTTTGAGGTGTGATAGGATAGCCCGCGAAGAATCGGCAGCCAGCCTGTATCGCAGCTTCCGACATTACTTCATTGCCTTTTAGCAGTATTTTTTTGCCCATATAATTGTATCCAACTCCTTTAGTCTGCTTTGGCAGGAAAATCCCCCCGCCATCCGTGTTTTTTACTTTTTCGAGTTCTTAACACCCTCCGGGTGAATTTCTATCGCAGTGTCCGGACACATTCTGAAACACAGCCCGCAGGCGTTACAGCAGGCCGGGTCGATCTCTTCCGGGTAGGAAAGTCCCTGGTCGTTGAGGTCCTCGGACATACGAAGATTTTTCTGCGGGCAAAATATAACACAGAGGCCGCAGCCCTTACATCGGTGCTTTTCAAAGTGTATTTTCTTCATCTTATACCTTATGATACCGTTTTTTTTGGAGTGTTATTATCATACGGCCAAATATGCTCCGGGTCAACCTAATTTATTAAAAGACGCATCCCAGTCTTTCCAGACAGCTTCATAGCCCTGTGAGCAGATAATTTGGGCCACTTCATGTGGACTGCGGTCATCGGCAATTTTAAACTGTTC
>CALETL010000101.1 GCA_937920485.1 uncultured Phycisphaerae bacterium | reverse complement strand
TGCGGCAGTTTGCCGACCAGCGGTCGGGCGTATTCGATAAACGCATCGGTCATACCATTGCCGTCGGCGTTGATAAATTCATCCGGCACGCTTTTGGTATGTTCGGCGACATTAGCCAGGTCGGTGCGGAAATATTCTACGCCGTAGTTGTCACCGTTACCGGTGCGCTTCATGGCGACGGACCCATTGTCATATTCCAGCGACATCTTAACGGCCTGACGACCGCATTCCATTGCTTCTTCGCGATCAACTTCGGACTGCAGTCCGGCGAAGCTGCGCTGCAGGTACCCGAAGGTATCGGCGCGAACGCGTTTAATCTTCAGGTTGCTTTTGATCTGTCCGGACAGGAAATCGGCCAGTGCGCCGGTGCCGGAAAGCTGTACATTGCCGTGTGCATCACGTTCGGCATTTTCGGCCAGCTTTTCCGCCCAGGTAACACCGTCGACATCGCCAATACCTTCGCTGGCGGCAATCACACAGCGGCCATATTTTTTAAAACATGTCTCGACATCGCTCAGGAATTTGTCCATCGATACCGGCCGCTCGGGGATATAAATCAAATGGGGTCCATCGTCATCACGCTGTTTGGCCAACGTTGCGGCACCTGTCAAGAAACCGGCATGACGGCCCATGATAACATCGATCTTCACACCCGGCAGTGCCCGGTTGTCCAGGTCGTCGCCCATGAGGGCACAAGCAACAAACTTACCTGCCGTTCCAAAGCCAGGGCAGTGGTCGGTTACCAGCAGGTCGTTGTCAACCGTTTTCGGGACGTGGAAGGCATGAAATCTGTAGCCGGTTTTGATTGCCATTTCGTTGATCAGGTAGCAGGTGTTGGCAGAATCGTTTCCGCCGATGTAGTAGAAATACCTGATATCTCGCTTTTTGAACACATCCAGCACCCGCTGGCAGTATTCCGTATCGGGTTTATCCCGGCTGGAGCCCAGCGCCGATGACGGCGAAAAAGCAACCGTTTCAAGCGTTTTGATCGATAACTGACGAAGATCGACAAACTTTTCTTCAACAATACCGGCTACCGCGTGAACGCCGCCGTAGACGTTTTCGATTTCTTTGTGTTTGCAGGCTTCCCCGATGACACCGACCAGTGAGGCATTGATCACCCCGGTTGGCCCGCCGGATTGACTGACAACTGCATTTGCCATGATTTTCAGACCTTTCATGTCTATATAGAATTCGTTTTGTTATTTATTACCGTTTGGGCAGGCGATTATACAAAATCCGCCCTCAAAAGCAACCACAAAGGCGTATTGAAAGATTATTTACACTGTTTTGGGCCGCCGTCTGCTGTGTTTACGAGTGCGGTAACCGATTACGAAATAATATGTGATCCAGTACCCGATCTTGGCGACAATAGCTCCCAGAATTACCCCGCCGATGCATGTTTCCAGCCCGATTTGAGCGAAAACAGCGGCCGCCTGCTTCCAGTAATCAACGGTGAAAAAATGAACCAGCATGTAATTGAAAGACAACGTCTGATCAAGAAGGGCATGTATCTGGTCCAGTTCGACTTGAGGTTTTTCGCGGAAGAAAGGCAATATCATACGACCCAGACGATAACACGGATAATAGATTAAGACAAATGTAAAGGGATTGCATATCCAAACGGCCATAACGGCGAGGGCTTTGTTGCCGCGAATCAGTTGTGCGAGGATCAAAGCCAGCAGCATGTGCAGCCCTAAAACAGGCAGGTATGCGATGAAAAAGCCCACTGCGATGCCTCTGGCGATGCGTTGCGGGGAGTCATCGATGTGCAGGACGCGAAACTTCACAAAACGAATCACAGGGCGCATCCGGATCAATAAACGGTGTCGATAATTCATTATAGTTGTGATCCGATCTTCTCCAAAACCATTTCAACGGTTACATTCTCGATTTGGTGTGCTGATTTTGTGTCTTTGATCTCGCTGCCGCGTTTTTCCGGATCGATGGCAGCCATGCATTCCGGCTGTTGATAAGGGCCCAGTCGCAGCGGATTGGTATTTCCGAAAATAATTACACAGGGCGTATTGGTTGACGTTGCGATATGTCCGGGGCCTGTATCGTTGGAGACGACTGCAGCGGCCTGTTCGAACAAGGCGACCAGTTCGGGGATTCTGGTTTGCCCGGTCAGATCAATCACCGGCGAAGACGTATTGGCACCGATGGCGTCCGCATAGATACGCTCGCTTTGGGTTCCTACAACAACCGCATCCCAGCCGTATTGGTGATGTATCTGTTCAGCAATTTTTGCGAATCGCTCGGCGGGCCAGCACTTATAGGCGTGTGCGGAACCGGGAACGAGGGCAATGAAATTTTTGGGTGAAATTTGCTTTTCCCGCAGTTTTTGCTGTATGGATTCCCGCGCGGATGCCGGTGCCGTTAAGCGGCAGGCAGGCGTACAGTTCTCAATACCGATTTCATTAAGCATTGCAAAATAGGTGTCCAGTATATGTACAGAATCCTTGGGAGGGGCAATGAGCTCGGTATAAAACAGGTGGGCCAGTTCACGCGACTCCATCAGGCCGATTCGGCGCCCGCAGCCGGTCATTCGTGAAAAGACGGCACTGCGCAATAAGCCCTGCAGGTCCAGCACCAAGTCAAACTTGCCGGCCCTCAACGCCCTGGTAAAATCTCGAAAGATCTTAAATCCTTGTCGGTCATAGAACCAATTGGCCATTCCCTTGCGGTCGAACGGCAGTACATCGTCTAATCCTTCGACGCACTCCAGCAGCGGGGCAAATTCCTTGCGTACCATCCAGGTCAGTTTTGCCTGGGGAAACCCGGCTCGTAAAGACCCCAGCACCGGCAGCGCATGGACAATGTCGCCCAGCGCACTGGGTTTTATGATCAAAATATTTTTGTATTCCGTGTTTTTCATGATTGATGAATGAATCAATGAAGGGCGTATTCTATTCAATATGGCGAATTTTTCACTAATTTTCTTGCAAAAAGAAGGTTCTGTCATTAAAGTATCCGCCGTTTTATACGATTTTTGTCATTTCGGCCTGATAATTGATGGCGCAAATGAGCTGGGCCTTGAGTTGGGGGTTAGTGGTAAGCTCTGAAATGGGAAAATGTTAGGGCGATTAGCTCAGTTGGCAGAGCAGCTGACTCTTAATCAGCGGGTCGCGGGTTCGAATCCCTCATCGCCCACTTACTAAAACCTTTGTTTTCAAGTCTTTAAGGGAATCCCGAACACCTTTGGCGGAATCTCTATTTCCAGTGGGGTGGATTGGGTCTGGATTAAAGGGTTTACAAATAGGTACAATCTCATAAAATCATTGTAAAGACCGATTTATTGGCACGAATCTATTTGAGAATATAAATTCATATAATTTCTGGGTAAGAGAATCCTATGAAAAAAGTATCTGTCATTATCTGTGCCGCGGGGGCGAGCAGTCGTTTCGGCGGCGACCGTAAAAAGCCGTTTGTGGACATCTCCGGCCGGGCGGCGTTTATCCGCAGTATTGAATATTTTGCCGAGCGCGACGATGTGTGCCAGGTGATCGCAGCGATCTCGCCGGAGGATGAAGAGATCGTCAAGGTCAAGTGGGGTGCGGCGCTGGCCTTTAACGGGGTCAAACTGTGTTTCGGCGGGACCGAGCGGTTCGAAACCGTCGCCAAAGCGATGGAACTTGTCAAGGATGAGGCCGACATGATTGCTGTGCACGATGCGGTGAGGTGCTGCCTGATGGATAAATGGCTGGACGAATTATTTAAAACCGCTGGCGAAACAGGGGCGGCCATGCTGGCCTGTCCGGTCGTGGCGACATTGAAAAAAGTTGAAAACGGAAAAATTATTGAAACAGTG
>CALETL010000100.1 GCA_937920485.1 uncultured Phycisphaerae bacterium | reverse complement strand
TTTCAAACTCCCAAGCTGAATATTATTACACCAATGTTTAAGGTCGTTAGAATTCCCTTCAATTGTGTCTTAATATAGTCCAAAATAGGGAAAATGCAAGAAAAAACCCCTCTTTCAAGGGGTTAAAAAGCTCACTCCGCCGCAATATGGTGGCCTTCTGCTATATTAGATGCGCAAACTGTGAAAACGTTTCATTTTTTTTATTTTTTTCAGTATAAAAATTGAAATCTGACCATTTCACATTCTCACTTATGGTCAAATTCATAAGATATTTGATAAATCCCCCCGGAAGGGGTAAAATGATATGTTTGGGTATTGGAATAACTTTATCTTGATTTTGAGGTATCATGAGTACACTGCTTGAGACGATTAATGATCCGAAAGACCTGGCGGGCCTTTCGGTTGAACAATTAACACAACTGGCCGAGGAAATGCGCGAGCTTATTACGCACTCCGTCAGCCAAACCGGCGGGCATCTGGCCAGCAATCTGGGTGTAGTGGAAACCACTATTGCAATGCACCGGGTATTTGATTTTACCAAGGACCGACTGCTGTGGGATGTGGGGCATCAATGCTACGCACACAAAATATTGACGGGACGCAGAAAACAGTTCAGTCAACTGCGGCAGGAAAACGGCCTGAGCGGTTTTCCGAATCCCGATGAAAGCCAATACGATGTGTTCAGTGTCGGCCATGCGGGAACGTCGATCCCGACGGCACTTGGGTTAGCATTAGGCGCCCAGCATAAAAAAAGCGACGAAAAAATTGTTGCGCTGGTCGGGGATGCAAGCATCGTCAATGGTTTGTCGTTCGAGGCGCTGAACAATCTGGGACTGGCTAAACGGCAACTGCTGATTATTTTGAACGACAACTCGATGGCAATCGATGTGACCCAGGGTTCCATTGCCAAGTTTCTATCCAAGGTGCGGCTCAGCCATACGTATGAAGATATCCGCGATACAACCAACCGCATTCTCGAACATCTGCCGTTGGTGGGCAAACGCATGGAAGAGGCGGTGGAGAATTTCAAGCGCACACTACGGATGGCCAATACGCCGAGTCGGCTGTTCGAGAGTTTAAACATTCCCTATTTCGGCCCGGTAGACGGCCACGATATCGGTTCGTTGATCGAACTGTTCACTGCGCTGTTGCATTTGGATACACCGGCAGTTCTGCATGTTTATACCCGTAAAGGCAAAGGATACGACCCGGCCGATGACAACCCGTGCAAGTATCACAGCACCGGCCCCTTTGAGGTCAACGGCACCAGTGAAAAAGCCGCCGCGACGAAACGCAGCTTTACCGCGGCGTTTGGCGATGCGATTGTCGAACTTGGCGAAAAAGACGATCGTGTGATCGCGATTACTGCGGCAATGCCGGACGGAACGGGACTGGTCAAATTCCGTGAACGATTCCCGGATCGCTATTATGATGTAGGCATTGCTGAAAGCGTGGCGATTGATATAGCCGCAGGATTGGCTAAACAAGGACTGCGACCGGTTGTCTGCATTTACTCAACATTTTTGCAACGCGGTTTCGACCAGATCTTTCAGGAAGTCGCCCTGCAGAATCTGCCGGTAACCTTCTGTGTCGACCGGGCCGGAGCCGTGGGTAATGACGGGCCGACACATCACGGACTTTATGATCTGGGATACTGCCGAATGCTTCCGAATTTCACCGTGGCCGCACCCGCGGATGAAAACGAACTCAAAGACGCCCTGGCACTGGCAGCAAAAGGGGACAAGCCATTCGTAATCCGCTATCCGAAAGATACGGTGCCGGTAATCGCGAAAAATGTCATTCCGTATGAATTGGGTAAGTCGGCCCGAATTCGCCATGGAAAATCCGAGTTCGCAATCGTAACCATCGGTCCGATCTTGAAAGAAGCAATGGATGCGGCCCAGATGCTGGAAGCGGAAGGTATATCGATTACCGTTATCAACGCACGATTTGCAAAGCCGGTCGACCCGGCGATCATTGAGTTGTTTGCCCAGGGCAAAACCGTCCTGCTGGCCGAAGACAGCAGTATTGCCTGTGGTTTCGGCTCGGCAGTCATCGAGCAGGCCCTGCAAATTGCCAACGAATCAAACACCCAAAGTCTGCATAATAGTATTGGTAAAGCGGTTCTATTAGGCGGGCCGGATCTGTTTGTCCCTGCGGCGGCGCGAAACAGGCAGCTCGACTGGATGCAAATCAGCGCAAAACAGATTGCAGAAACGGTTAAAAAGCTTAAATATCAGGCAAAAACTACCGATAAGTCTATTTAGACTTGGAACTATGAAAAAACCAAAAGTCATCCTGTTCGGTGATCCGAAACGTCCCTATGTCATAGAGGCAATGGAACAATTTGTTGGCTTTGCCGACGATAAAATTGAAATTTTATCGAACTGCCTGGAGACGGTTTGCTCGGTCGATGTTTTGCGTAAGGCTGATTATGCGGTGGTTTTCGGTGGAGACGGAACCATCCTGGGGGCGGCACGACAACTCTGCGAGACTAAGGTACCGGTGATCGGGGTCAATGTGGGTAAACTGGGTTTTCTCGCCGAATTCAGCGTTGAGGAACTCACGGCTCAGTTTGAACGTATAATAACCGGTGACGTGCTCATTGAAAAACGGATGATTGTTCACTGTAATGTTATACGCAGCGGGAAATCCATCTTTGAATCCACGGCGGTTAACGACGCGGTCATTACCGCAGGCGCGCCTTTCAATATGATTGAGATGAAACTGGCCGTTGAAAATCAAAAACTGGCTGTCTGCTGCAGTGACGGAATTATCGTATCCACACCCACCGGTTCGACAGCCTATAATCTCTCTGCCGGCGGGCCGATTTTGTCGGCCAATTTGTCGGCGATAGTCATTACGCCGCTGTGTCCGCATTCGCTGAGCTTTCGCCCCATTGTAATCAATGCCGACAGTCAACTGCAAATCGAGCTGGTACGAATGAATGAACAAACCACCCTGCTGCTGGATGGACAGGTTCAACAGAAATTGCAACTCGGTGACGTGGTTGATATTCGTAAACATGCCGGACAGTTTTTGGTCGTCAATAATCCATTGCGAACTCAATGGGACACACTGGCCGGAAAACTTAGCTGGGCAGAAAAGCCCCGGTACCAGAAGAATAATAAAAGTGAAATGCAATAATTGAGGTTTGCTTTTAATCGAATCCTTTGTGAAGGTGTTATTATGAATAGAAAATCAGTTTTGATTGTGATTGGATTATTTTTGGTTTCGGCAACGTGTCTGGCAGCGGAGAATCCGAATGTAAGCAACCCCTTACGGCAGTCATCCGTGGAGAATCCGAATGCAGGCAACTCCTTAATGCAGCCATCCAACACCCCAACCCACTCCGGACAACAACAGCGGTTCATCACTCAACCTGGCAGCAATTCCTATGGAAAAGTCAGCAATGACATCGTCACGGGCAACGTCGGCGGCGGCAAGCATTTTCGCGGTTTTGTACCCTACGGATCCAGCTATTACAGCGGCGCCTATTCCAGAAGCTCCGGTACACGGTCGGTCAATCATTTCATACGCAGGTCCGCTGACCCGTTTGTTAATGATCGCAATCCCGGACAGACAAGCAGTTATTATAACCCTCGATGGACGGTTACTTCAATGAGACGACCGGATGGAACATCCGGTTTATTAAGACCGCAGATGACCGGACAAGGGCGAAAAATGCAGTATGTAATGCCGCCTATCGATCCTGTGATCAACACACGTTATCAACAGCGGCCCCTGTCGACCAACAATACAGATCTGGAGCAGATTCTGGCTCGACGGGAACAACTTCGAGAACAAGCAAAGAAAGATGCAGATACACTCAATCAAGAAAAAATTGAAAAAAAGAATTTCTTTGATCTAACTCTGATTCCGGAAGAAGATGAAAAGGAAGATGAAAAAGACGGCGAAAAAGTGAGTGTGGACAAGCCGGAACCGGCTTTGAAACCTGAACAGCAAGTGTATGCCGAATTCCAAAAAGAACATGCCGAAGCCATCGAAAACCAGCAATCCATTCGCGATGGTGAAGTGTCGGATGATGCACCACAAGCCGAAAAAAAACCTAGAGACTATGCCAGCCCGCAATCAGACCTTCTGCCCGATCTGAATGACATGATAGATACCGCAGAGGGTAGAAAAATTCTGGGCAAGCACGAGACATTTGCTGCTCTGGCGGAAGAAAAATTCGCAACCTATATGAATGCGGCGGAAGACTTCGTCGCAAAGGGGCAGTTTTATAAAGCCGCCGATACCTACGCCCTTTCTATTGTCTGGAAGCCAAAGAATGCGCAGGGTTATTTAGGACAATCGTTCTCATTGTTTGCGGCAGGCGAATATATGAGCAGTGCCTATTATCTGAGCCGGGCCATGGAATTGGATTCTAAAGAAGCTTTGAGAAAATATGATCTTGCCGCTTTTATGGGCGGCAGGGATGTATTTGAAAGCCGTGCCCTTGAAATGGCCACATGGCAGCAACGTAGCGGCTCCGGC
>CALETL010000099.1 GCA_937920485.1 uncultured Phycisphaerae bacterium | reverse complement strand
TGCCAAAATCGATTACGGCGGATAAATGTTTCCAAGTCTCTTTTTTGATGGGCCGTCCCAAACGGCACATGGTGCATGCCTTCAAGATCAATCAGCCGAATATTGACTGTATCGTCATCAATTTTCACAAATACGTGTTTCGGATATAAATGCCTGTGACAGAGTCGATGCTGATGCAGTTTACGAATCAGTAAGCCAGTCGCTTCGGCGATCCCCTTTTTTGTATGATGTTCCAGTCCGTCGGCTTTCAGCCACTGTTCTGAAAGTTGATCTAACGGGATGTATCCTTCAAGATATTCAGTAATCAGGATCGCTCGGTGTCCGATAGGGTCATTCCGTTCACCGTAATATACCGTTTTCATCGAAGGAATGTCAAGTTTTTGACATCGTTGAATATTATCGAATTCCTTTCGAAACGTGGGAACCGGGCACAATAAATTCCCAATTGTCCGGCTGCGATAATTTAACTGGCGTTTGACAATAGCTTTGTGAACATGACCTTCTGACGTTGCCAAAGACAGCAAAAACACCTGGCTCCATCCACCCCCGCGCCGGTTGGCCTCATCGACGGCTTTTAGTTCACACGTCCAGAGTGTTTCGAAGTCCATCAGGCCCTCTGATTCCAGAAGATCGGACCATTCAGAATTAATATAATCATTGAGGGACATCAAAAAAGTCTATTTCCTAATGAGCAATTAATCGAGCAAAACCACGCCTTTGACTGCCGTTGGGAAGTCATATTACTCAACCGTGCCTTTATCGGCAAGCCAAACAATTCATTAATGTATCACAAAAAAGAGGTTTTTGGTAATGATTACAACTTTTTTTCAAAAAAAGTGTCTTCTTTTGGGAAAATCAATAAGGATACCGCAGAACTGTTAGATTTGGATGCGGATGGTTTTTCAGAATTTTAAAAATCGATGCTGTAATTTCAGCGGTTTTTTAGTATAGTGTCCGTGTTTATGCGAAGGACTAAACAGTTGTCAATCAGGTGACCTATGTCAAAACCAGTACATATTTTAGGCGTTTCAGGGCTGTATCATGACAGTGCTGCGGCATTGCTGCGGGATGGACAAATTGTCGCTGCGGCACAGGAAGAGCGATTTACACGAAAAAAGCATGATTATCGTATGCCTGTTCATGCAATCGAATACTGCCTGCAGGAAGCATCAATTCAGCCCGAAGATCTGGATTATGTAGTGTTTTATGAGAAGCCGTTTCTGAAATTTGATCGTTTGCTGGAAACATATTTTGCGTATGCTCCTCGGGGATTTCGTCAATTTTTAATGGGAATCCCTCAATGGCTCAGGCAGAAATTGCATATCCCACGAGAACTGGATAAGGCGCTCGGCGGCCGTTTTCGGGGAAAATTTATTTTTACCGAGCACCATGAATCCCATGCAGCCAGTGCGTTCTTTCCAAGTCCCTATTCTCAGGCAGCTACCGTAACACTGGATGGTGTGGGTGAATGGACCACCGCCAGCATCGGTGTCGGTCAGGATAATAAAGTACAGTTGAAGTACGAACTTCATTTTCCTCACTCGCTGGGGCTATTGTACTCAGCATTTACCTATTTTACCGGCTTTAAGGTTAATTCCGGTGAATACAAACTGATGGGGCTGGCTCCTTATGGTAAGCCGATCTATCAGGATCTGATCATGACCGAACTACTGGACCTTAAAGATGATGGCTCATTTCGGCTGAACATGGATTATTTCACCTATTGTTACACCGATGTCATGACCGGCGATAAGTTCGCTGAGCTTTTTGGCGGCCCCCGCAGATCCCCGGAATCTCCCGTCACACAACGGGAGATGGATATTGCCGCTTCGATTCAAAAAGTAACCGAAGAAATCATGCTCCGAATCGTTCAGTTTGCTCATAAAGAAACCGGCATGAAGAACCTGGTGCTAGCTGGTGGGGTTTCGCTGAACTGTGTCGGCAACGGCCGCATCCTGCGGGAAAGCCCGTTTGAGAATATCTGGATTCAGCCGGCTGCCGGTGATGCAGGCGGAGCAATGGGTGCGGCGATGTTTGTTCATTACCAGTTATTGAATCATGAGCGTAAAGTAGATGATCAAAATGATCTTCAATCCGGATCATATTTGGGACCTGTATTTTCCAATCAACAAATACAGCGGTACCTGGATTCTATCAATGCTCATTATCTTTATTTTGACAACGAAGATGCCCTGCTGAAACAACTTGTGGGTGACATTGAACAGGGCAAGGTCATTGGCTGGTTTAAGGGTCGCATGGAATTTGGACCTCGGGCATTGGGCAGCCGCAGTATCATCGGCGACGCCCGTAATGAAGAAATGCAGTCTCGGATGAATCTGAAGATCAAGTTCCGCGAATCGTTTCGGCCATTTGCCCCGAGTGTCCTTCGTCAGGATGCCAACGAGTATTTCGAACTGGCCGAGGACAAAGAAAGTCCCTATATGCTTCTGGTTGCGCCCGTCCAGAAGAGCAAGCGAATCAAACTTAACGGTGAACAGGAAAAGCTTTCCGGCATTGAACTGTTAAAGGTCAAACGAAGCCAAGTCCCCGGAATCACTCATGTGGATTACTCTGCACGGGTCCAGACCGTCGATGAAAAGCGTCACGACAGATACTATCGCCTGCTGGAACAATTTAAGGCCGCAACGGGTTGTCCGCTGGTGATCAACACCAGTTTCAATATTCGCGGCGAACCGATTGTCTGTACGCCGGAAAATGCGTTTCATTGCTTCTGCTCGACGAATATGGACGTTCTGGTATTGGAAGACTTTGTCCTTTACAAGGACCAGCAGCCGGAAATGAAACAAGTTGAAATCGATGAATACTTAGCTCAATTCGAATTGGATTAAGGAATTATTATGGCGCTTGTATCACTCAATCTAAAACCCTCCACGAAGCAACTTCGTGACTTTGGAGATATTGCCCTGTGTATGTGTAATCTGATCGGGCTCCTATTATTATGGCTCGAAAAAGTATCCCTCAAGGGGCTGATTGTCTTTTGCCTGCTGGGACTGGCTATGTATATCCTCAGCCGGATATCGACAACTTTAATTAAACCCGTCTATCAAGGTTTGATGATCGTAACATTTCCGATTGGCTGGGTAATCAGCCATTTGATGATGGGGCTGTTTTATTATGGCATTGTTACCCTGATCGCAATTATCTTTAAGATCATTGGCCGCGACCCGTTATGTCGAAAATATGACCCCGAAGTCGAAACCTACTGGATTCCGTATAAGCAAAGCCGATCTGCTAAACATTACTTTCATCAGTTTTAAGGTGGATTTATGTCTGACGAAAAGAATTTCAAAGAGCTTTCACAGGGAAAACGCACATCGATTGTTGGTGAGTTTCTGGAGTTTCTAAAACACAATAAAAAATGGTGGCTGTTGCCGATCATTCTCATCCTTTTGGGACTGGGCCTGCTGGTTCTGCTGAGCAGCTCTGCGCTGGCACCATTCATTTATCCGCTATTCTAATAACAAAGGAGGATCCGAACGATGCAGGGAAGTAAAAAGAAAGAAACGATCATTCGGACAGCTATCTCACTTGCCATAATTATTGTTTTAGTAATGCTATGGTCCAAGCAAAGCGATTTGGCGTATAACGTCTCACAGCAACGTGATATTCTGCTCGGGCGATATACCGTCGATCATACAGTGACACTGGTGTTCGCAACACCGATCCTTCTGCTGGTATTATCGAGCGTTTGGAAAAAGCCAAAAGTCAAAGACGCTGCG
>CALETL010000098.1 GCA_937920485.1 uncultured Phycisphaerae bacterium | reverse complement strand
CAATGGCAGCTTGCCACCAGTGACAAACATGAATTTCCGTTTGCGGTGGCTGTCAAAGATACCACAGCAACGATTCATAATTGCACATTTCGGCCGCTGGGCAACCCGCAGCGCAGCCCGGTTGCGATTCGTGCGATGGGCTTTTCCAATATGGTCATCGCGGCCTGTGATTTTACCGGTTTTGACTATGTGGTCTGCTATGGCGAGGGAACAAAGGGGAAAATACACGACAGTTTTATCCGTAACTGCGGCCATCAGGGTGTGATTTTGTACAGTGGAGCTCAGGCGGAAATTTCTCGTAATATCATCACCGGTTCAAAATACCACGCTGTTCGCACCACTGGCGGAAAGCTGACAATGAGAGGTAACCTGATTATCAATAACAAAAACCGCGGCGTCTATCTCGGCAACAAG
The DNA here is from genome assembly GCA_937920485.1 of uncultured Phycisphaerae bacterium. Classification (GTDB taxonomy): domain Bacteria; phylum Planctomycetota; class Phycisphaerae; order Sedimentisphaerales; family Anaerohalosphaeraceae; genus 4572-13. The sequence continues at coordinate 6,839 of CALETL010000098.1, read as the reverse complement.
TCCGGTTCAGGCAGTATTGAAAACAATCTCATCATCGGCAACGGTACTGGTATCGATGGCATCTCTGCCTGTCGGTTTAGGGTTAGAAATAATATCATTCTCAAATCCGAGTACGCCGCTATCAGTGCCATCCCCCAGGCACGACTGCAGATTCAAAATAATGTCTTAGCCGATAATCAGCGTGGAATCAGTATTCAGCAGGAAGAAGGCAAGTCCGACCCTATTAAGTCCAAGTTTGGAAAAAATGTTTTCTGGAAGAACCAAACGGATACGGAAAACTGCGAATGTCCCGATATGATCGAATTAGAGCCGGACTTCATTGAACCGGGCAACGGCAACTTCACATTAGCCGATCCGGCGTTTGAGGGCATGGGCCTCTCGGACCCGAAAGTGATCTTCGACCTCTGGCAAAAATATAAAGAAAAACAATAATACAGAAGGAGTTCGAGTTGCTCACCCTGAGTCCCTTAAAGACTCAGGGGGGCAGTCTCGGAGGTACTGTTTTAAGGAGCCGTTGTGAAAAACAAGCTATTTTTTCTTCTTGTGCTGCCGCTGGCTTGGTTTGCTGTTGCACTAATCTCAGAGCAGTCCGCTGCCGACAAGTTATATGTGCTGGCTGTTGCACCGTCTATGTGGTTGTTTTTTGGGGAGGAACAACTCACAGTTACAATACAGATGGTTCAACTTGTCGGTTTGCCTGTTATGTTTCTGGTAGGGCTTTTTCTGCTTTTATTAAAAATGAAACCCTGCACAATGATGATTTCTTCAGGTGTTATGACATGCATCCTGTGGTTCGCTCTTGTTGTAACTTTTTCACAAAGCCATGCTATTCAAGTGCCGGGGGCAATATTTATTTGGATTTTGTGCTGCTTCAACTTTTCATTGTGTTTACTACCTTTATTTGCAGTATCTATAAAGCTGGTGATGCTGCTCAAGAGAAAAATCACAAAACCATAGCCTTGGAAGCTGCCTGATGGCTACTGCAATTAATTTTCCTGGGTTGGGATTTTCAGTTTCGTTCCTTCGTGCAACGCCTGATCTTCCGAAATATTGGGATTCAGCCGCAGGATTTCCTTGTAGCGCATGCCATTTCCAAGTTGCTCTTCGGCGATCTTCCAGAGACTGTCTCCGTCCTTAACAATATATTCGGTTGAGGGTACTGACGGCGTAACAGTCGCCGGAGGTCTTGAGACGGCTTCCTCATCCGCTGTGTCGGCCGGGGGCGTGGCGATTGCCTGCTGTTTCTGGGCTTTCATCTTGGCCAACTCTGCAGTGAGCCGAGATATCAACGCCTGATTACGGGAAAGTTTCTTTTTATGCTGTGCCGCTTCGTCCATAGCTTTCTTGATTGCTTTCTGCGCATCGGCTTGCGATATCTCCATCTGCGACTGCAACTCATCTATCTTCGTCTGACTTTCGGCCACTTTTGACTTCGAAATCATCGTTCCAATACCGACACCGACAGCGATCCCCAAAGCCAACGCGACCAAACATGGCATTAGTTGCTTCATTTTCTGTTCCCCTAAAAAACAATCGATTTATCTTACTGAATTGTACTTCTGCGGCACTGCATAAGCAAGCAATTAAATGAATTCAATTCTTGCAGGGATTTCCTGTAAACTATTGGGAGCTTTCAAAGGCATACGCCGCGGCCCATTGCCGGTCGGTGGTGATGGTGACATGGCCCTGTACGCTGTGATCCGGGCCCATCCAGCCGATCAGCCAGGCGGTTCCTTTTTCGCCCATCAAGGCGGTGTTTTCGTTTAGGGATTTCTTTATATACTTACCTTTGGCGATAAAGAAAAGCCGGCTCTTATCCTTGCCTTGTTCATCCTGATACGTTCGCTTGACGTGGATGTTGCCTCTCATGTCCGCGTCAATCTGGTATTCTTGCCCTGTTTGCTGATAGACGCACTGCCATTGGGCCTCGATTCGGCCATTTGTATCAAATGAGAGGGTGATGTTTCCGCGGTCCGCATCATTGCGGCGAACCGGAGCCGTAATGGAAAGCGGTTCGTCCAGTTCCGGCTTGGGCGAGCGGGGCAGTTTGATGTCCTCATCGTCCGGAACCAGCAACTCTTCCAGTACCCACGGATGTTCTTCGATTCCCGCCGGTTTGGACGGCAGACCAGGCCCGAAAAAAGCATCGATTTGCACAAAATACAACAGCATCAGGATCACCACTGCTACCAACACAATCAAAATTGCAAAACCATTATTGTTTATGTGTTTCATGATAATAGCTGATACCTTAAGAATAGTTAACCAGTATTCGTTTAGCCGTATCCGGGGCAATAAGCTCTGCTTCTAACAAGTTTCCGACAGATTCGCTCATTGTGCACATGCCGAATTTTTTACCGGTGTCAATGACGGTTCGCAGATGATAGCCGCCTTTACGGCGAATGATATTTTTCGCCCCGGTAGTCATCGTCATAATCTCACAGGCAACCCGCTGTCCCCCATGCGTCAGGGGGAGCAATTCCTGATGTATAACCCCTTGCAGTGTTTCGGCGAGCAAAAAGCGAATGGTATTTTCACTTTCTTCCGGGGCATAACTCAATAGACGTTCGATCATTTTATCAATTGAAATTACATGAAGCGTAGACATGACCAGTATCCCGGTCTCTGCCGCTGTCAGCGCGATCTTGATCGTTTCATAATCCCGCATTTCGCCAATTGCGATGATGTCGGGATCCTGCCGCAGGGCCGCGCGAAGCCCGGCATAAAACGTGTTTGTGTCCCGGCCCACTTCGCGTTGACGAACAATCCCCTTTTTATTGGTATGCACATACTCAATCGGGTCTTCAATGGTTACGATGTGCTTTTTCTGTGTGGTATTGATATGGTCGATTAACGCCGACATGGTTGTTGTCTTGCCTTGACTGGTGCTTCCGGTAATCAGGATGAGCCCCTTTTCCTTTTGAGCCAATGTTTTGACGGTTTCCGGTAAAAACAACTCATCAGGTTTCTTGGGTTCACCGGCCAGAACGCGGATGGTTGCTCCCACGGTCCCATTGAAGAACCCCACATTGATTCGAAACCGTGCGCTGTTATGCGCCAGCATCAAGTCAAAATCCAGGTGCTCTTCGAGTGTTTTGATTTGTTCATCATTAAGCAGCTCGTAGCAGATTTCTTTGCTCTTTTCCGATGTGAGCTTTTCCTCTGTGACCGGCTTGAGCTTTCTCCCGATGCGAAACAACACAGGAGCCCCTGCGCAGATGTGAATATCCGTTGCATGCCGTGTAATTGCAAAATCCAAAAGCTGTCTTCTATTTTGCATAAATCAGTCCCTTCCCTTAACGTTGTATATTATCATACTTTATGACGGCGGAGAAATCAAATCGTTACCAGCATTTATGACAAATTGTCAAAAAAGACAAAAAAAGCCGTCGGTTTTGACTCCGGCGGCCTGTGTACGTGAATTTGAGCATTCCAAAATGCTATTCTGTTTTCTTTTTAGCAGAGGCCTTTTTGGTTCGCTTAGTAGATGTCTTTTTACGTTTTTTCGACGTTTTAGAATCATCTGCATCCGCTTTTTTTGTGGTTTTCTTGGCCGCTGGTTTTGCTTCGGCGTCCGCTTCTTTTTTCTTTGTTGTTTTTTTCTTAGCGGTTTTCTTTTTCGCAGTTTTTTTAGCTGCAGCGGGTTTTGTCGCCTCGACTTCGGTTACATTTGCTTTTTCGAGGATCTTTTCGATGCATTTCTCTTCGCGTATCTGCAGTGCAAACTGTGCCAGTGACCCATCGCGGGCAAGCTCTTCCCGCATCTTTTCCGGACGACGTCCGCGCGTCGCGGCGACATAGGCGATATGGCCGTTAATCTCTTCTTCGCTGACTTCAACATCAAATTTGTCAGCGATTTTATCCATCACGAAATACAGCTTGAGTTGTTCAGCGGCCTGAGTTTCCGAACTGGCGCGAAGCTGGTCCATCTGCTCGTCAACCTGTTCCTTGGTCATGCCCTGCATCAGCATGTTTGAGTGTTGCCGCTGCAGCAGCGACAGCGATTGTTCGGCCACGACCGCTTCCGGCAGATCCAGTTTGGTATTTTCACGCAGATAGCTGTAAACCTGTTCGCTCATGGCCGACCGCGTCTGTCGCTCTGCCTGCTGGCTCATCTGCTCATGAAGATTTTCTTTCAACTCATCGACGTCCTGAACATTAAACCGCTTGAAGAAATCCTCGTTCAATTCAGCCAACTCCAACTGCTTAACTTCCTTAACCTCAATTGTTACATCGACCTTCTTGCCACGATACTCTTCGTTAAAGTATGTGGCCGGAACGTCTACGGTGGTTTTCTTTTCATCTCTGTGTTTGGCTCCGATCAGAAGCTTGCCAAGTCCGTCGATGGAGATGCCGGCGACAAAACCATTTTCCCGGACGGCGATCTCGATATTTTCACGCTTATCATGATCGGCCGAACCCTCGGTAACCAGAACAACATCGGCGATCACTTGGTCATCAATCGCGGCCCCGCCGTCTTCCTTCGGAACCCAGACACCGGCCCGTTTCTGCAGTGCGGCCAGTTCCTCATCGACGCGTTCATTGGTCACTTCAATGGTGGTTTTTTTGATGGCGATTCCTTCCAGTTCCGGCAGATCAAATTCCGGACGAACCTCAACTTCAAACTCAAACTTCATCGGGCCTTCTTCGGGCAGTTCGACTTTTTCATGGTCGATATCCGGATCCCGCAGGGAATCAATCTCGTTGTCCTTGATCGCCTCCTCGCTGGCTGTGGCCATCAGTTCCAGCTTGACCTGATTGGTGATATCCGTGCCGAACCGCTTTTCCAGCAGACGAATCGGGGCGCGACCCTTGCGAAAGCCCGGCAAAACGGCGTCCCTTCGCAATTCTTTGTATTTTTCATCCAGTTTTTCATGGACCGCCTCAGCGGGCACCTCGATCTCAATCTTTTTCTTACAGGGGCCGGCATCGCTGACGGTGATGATATTCTCACTTTTTTCTTTGGTTTCTTCGACCGGTTGTGTGCCTTTTTCAGCCATTACCAAACTCCTAACTTTCTTTTTTTTAAGCATTTATAAAACAAAAACAGCCGACGAAAACAATTCGGCGACCGCAAGCATCTAAAACTCGTTTCGAGCGTTCAAACACTTATGCGACCTGTGCCAGACTACTTTTTAGCCGATATCTCGCAAAAGCTATGTCAATCTATGATGTATAATTGCAACTCCTGAAAGGGCGAAACCACTGCTGCATTATCTGCATTCGCTCTATCAGGAGCGGGGTATAAACCCCCTCCGAAAAGCGGGTGATGAGATTCGAACCCACGACATTCACGTTGGCACCGTGACGCTCTACCGCTGAGCTACACCCGCGTGAGGAACACCAAAGTATACCCCTTTGTGCCGAAATTTCAACCCCCAATCAAGCAAAATTTCCCAAATTTTCGGGGGAACCAAATTATCATTGTCTTGCGTTTATATCCTTTTTTTGTACAATGCTGCTGTATGGGATATGCCGGTTCAGCATCGACAAAAGTGACTGTAATCCAAGGAGGACCCAAGGCCCATGAACATTCAACCCTATAAAACGCCGCCGAAATGGTGGTCGCCCAAGCTCACCCCCTGGGTGGTCCGTCTTTGTGGGCCGCTTCGCAGGCGGATTCTGCGACGGGGCCAGCGGATCATGGATATTGACATCCGCGGACTGGAGCATCTGCAGGGTGCGATCAATGACGGCTGCGGCGTGATCATCACGCCCAATCACTCCAGTCATTCGGACCCGCCGATTTTGTACGAAATTGCCCAAAAAGTGGGAAGCTGTCTTTATTTCATGGCTGCCTGGCAGGTTTTTGATCGGGACAACTGGCTGCGGCAGCAATTGTTCCGCCGGCACGGCTGTTTCAGCGTGGATCGGGAAGGGGCCGATATGCGGGCGTTCCGACAGGCCATCGAGATTTTGCAGACAGGTTCGCATCCGCTGGTTATCTTTGCGGAAGGCGAGGTCTATCATGTCAACGAAACGGTGACGCCGTTCATGGACGGGCCGGCGGCGATTGCGGTTAGCGCGCAGAAACGATCCGACCGGCCGATTGTATTTGTGCCGTGCGGGATGAAATTTCAATACACTCAGGATCCGACGGACGCGCTGGTTGAATTAATGGGGCGGTTGGAGCAGCAAATCCTGTGGCGGCCGCGGCCGGATATGACGCTGGCAGACAGGATCTACCGATTTGCACAGGGCATTCTGGGTGTGAAAGAATTGGAGTATCTGGATCATGTGCAGGATGGCACACTGCCCGAGCGGGTCAAAGGGCTGGCCGAGTCGGTGCTGAACGGAATCGAACAGCGATACCACGTCAAAAAAGATGACACGTTGAATCATCCCGGACGGGTTAAACAGTGTCGGCGGGAAGTCATTAAGGCGCTGGAGGCCGAGGATGAAAAGACCCGCCAAAAAGCCATGCTTGATCTGGACGATCTGTTTATGGTGATTCAGTTGTTTAGCTATCCCGGTGATTATGTCGCGGCCAAGCCCACGATTGAGCGCATGGCCGAGACGCTGGATAAATTCGAAGAAGATATCTTTCGTGTGCGAACTGCGACGGTCCGCGGTTCGCGAAAAGTGACCGTTTCCTTTGGTGAGCCAATCCCCGTGGAACTAGCCTCGGACAAAAAACAAAGCGTTCATACCCTGACCGAAAAACTCGAAACCGCCGTCCAGAGTTTATTGGACAGTATTCAAATATCCTCTCCTTAACCCCCGACCCTTGCGGTCGGCGGGTTGTCCCAAACCGCGGGAGATAAAAAAGAGGAGGTGTTAGCAATTGATGACCTTGTTTTGCTGGGATTGTAACACAGAGGATATTTCAGTTTATAAGG
>CALETL010000097.1 GCA_937920485.1 uncultured Phycisphaerae bacterium | reverse complement strand
GTTGTTTGTTGGTGATTGGCATCATTGCGATGTGGTTTTCACCATTGCGTCCGTATCTGTTACAGGTTTATTCTGCTCTTGACCGCTATAAATTCGTGTGCCGCGTTGAGCAGTTATTTGATGAATCGCACTCATCTGGAGAGGACCGGTTTTTTCAGGTTCAAATGATCGGACGGATCCCAACGACCGAGGATGGTGTTGATACCGATGCGCAGCTTGAGATTCTGGATATCACGGAAGGGCGATTAAATCCCCAGCAGGTTCTTAGCGCAGATGAACACTATCGCAGTGACGAGAATGCGCAATTTTATTTCATTAAGCATAATGGTATCGTTCCTGAAAAAAATTCTGTACTGGCTCGCTGGACGACTGTTGTACAGTTCCCATGCCACGTTCTTCGTTTTTCTCATCGGGGGCGTCGAAAACTGATGTTTTGTGTTACGGTCATTGAAGCCGAATCCGGGCGAAAACTCGTTACGGATCAAAAAACAGTTGAGTATGTATATTGCAGTGATGGTTATCGTGAGGTGCATACACGGCGGCATGATATCTTAAGATCATGTGTTGAGTTGGCGGCCTTCTCACTTGGGGAAACACCGCCTTTTTCAAGCGATATCAAAGCCCTGTGGCAAGAGTGGATCCATCAAAAATCAGATATATCGATGCCTCCTGAAGAGGCAAAGGCAATGGTTGAGACGATTGAGAGTACCTATTTCACGGGGACAGCCAAAGAGCCATCCGAAGTTTTGTTGGCTTATGGTCAGAGCACCGACAGCTTTCTTGCTTTGGAACTCGCCTTGCAAACAGTTGCTTTTAATCGAACCGTTGCGGCGGAGATTTTTAGCCGGCTGTCTCAAGTTTCCAAAATGCTTGATATCAGGCACGACCGTTTTTTAACGATTGCTCAAAAAATATTACTGGCCTCTGAGTGCCATATTGAAAAACCCTCCTGCTTACTGGGCATTGCCCCGGAGATGGATGAAGAGTCGTTCCGTAAAAGATTAAACGAGGAATACCGGAAATGGAACGCACGTGTGACACATCCAGATGCCCAAATCCGCTGTCAGGCCGACCGGATTCTTACTCTGATTGCGGAAATCAGAACGCAACGACTTCAATCCTGTTCCTGAAGCCCGGGCGGGTTGTCATCAGTACAATTACTGATTCTTGCTTTTTTTGCAATCCAGCGATAACTCCTTACTACAAAAGAAGTAATATTTCAAAAATAAGTGCTCAATTATTTGCTTATCCGAAAAAATACTGTTGCATCCGGTCATAGAATTGTGTAAGTTTATTGTGGTTTGTTATAGTGAAATGGAAAATACCAAGCTTATTCGAGGGACAGGGCTATGGCAACAAAAGTATTATTAGTGGACGACCATAAAATCATGCGTGAGGGGATCAGCGCTCTTTTACGCAGATACTCGGAATTTGAGGTGGTCGGGCAGGCGGCTGACGGTCGACAGGCGTTGGAAATGGCTTCTCAGCTTAAACCTGATATTGTCATTATGGATGTTGGGATGCCGAACCTGAACGGTGTCGACGCGACGAAGCATTTGCTGTCTGTAAATCCTAACCTTAAGATCATGGCCTTGTCGACTCATTCAGACGGGTCGGTGGTTGCTAAAATGATCAAAGCCGGAGCAGCAGGTTACATACTTAAAGAATCGGCATTTGATGAGCTTATCGAGGGGCTGAATACGCTGCTGGACGGGCGAACATTTCTTTGCAATAAAATCTCCAAAGTTGTTTTCTCAGAGTATGTGGGTCTGGTTACAAATTCAAAAGTCATGAATGGAGACGGCCTGACAAATCGGGAAAGAGAAGTACTTCAATTGGTCGCCGAAGGTCACACGACCAAAGATATTTCCACAATTCTGAAAATAAGCACTAAAACGATCGATTCGCACCGTGAGCATATTATGGAAAAACTGGGCATCCGAAATATTGCCGGGCTGACGAAGTATGCGATTCGTGAAGGACTGACCCCGCCTTAAACTCTGCCTGGTCATGGTAATCTCCTCAAGGTGTTGCTTACGCATTAAATGGGCATAGTGTGTGCCTGTAAGTTTATTGGGAACAAGTGATTGCCGAACAGCGTAAAGACTACGGTTGAAACAATCAATGAAAGGTTTCTATGCCGGAGTTTATCCAAACAATCGTTTTTGATTTCTGGGCGACACTTTCAGAAATGTCGCCATACCTGCTTTTTGGTTTCCTGATTGCCGGATTACTAAGCGTATGGATTAGTGCCGAACGAGTCGAGCAACATCTTGGAGGGGGCGGTTTCTGGCAGGTGTTCAAGGCGTCGCTGTTTGGTGTGCCACTGCCACTATGTTCATGCGGGGTAATCCCGGTTTCGATGTCGCTGCATAAGCATGGAGCCAGTAAAGGGGCGACCGTTTCATTTTTGCTTTCAACGCCGCAGACGGGGGTGGACAGTATTTTGGTAACTTACAGCTTGATGGGGCCGATCTTTGCGATCTTTCGTCCGCTGGCTGCATTTGTTACCGGGGTTTTCGGAGGATGCCTCATTAACGCTGTGGAAAATCATGACACAAACCGTGAACCGGAAAGTAAGCCGGAATGCACCGATCCCTGCTGTTCCAATGAAAAAGAACAAAGCTGGTTTGTCCGGGCGTTCAAGCACGGTTTTGTTACGTTGCCTGCTGATATTGGCCGTTCGATGCTGATTGGCTTGTTTATCGCGGCATTGATTGCGGCGCTGGTTCCGGAAAACTATTTTGCGGACAAACTGTCCGGCAGCGGCAACAACATTTTGTCCATGCTCATTATGATGGTCGTGGGGATCCCGATTTATGTCTGTGCGACCGCGTCGGTGCCGATTGCCGTGCAGTTGATCGCGATCGGGCTCAGTCCCGGGACGGCATTCGTGTTTTTGATGACCGGTCCGGCCACCAACGCCGCAACACTGGCGACACTGTCGAGCCAGGTAGGCAAACGGGCGACGATCATCTTTTTACTGACCGTCGTGATCAGTTCGCTGGCGGGCGGACTGATTTTGGACGCGATCTTTGCCGGCGATGTAAACCAGATCATCCACGCCCACGGTTTTATGCTGCCGGCGTGGTTCAAGGGGCTTTGCGCAGTTACCCTGTTAGGCGTGCTGGGCAGGGGTGTCATACACGCCCGACACAACAAAACAGAAGAATCCAATGCACAATAATATTAAAGTGCTCTAAAATCCCGACTAACCTATAAATTCATTACCCACCTTGCGAGCACGTTCGGGCTTATCAAGATCGATGTTCAGTGCCATACCGATTTCAACCAGCAGATTCCATCCGGCGCTCAGATAGACATAGGGCGCCAACGGGCCCGCATCCGGGACCTGGATCGTGGTAAACGGTGTCGGACGATTGGCGATAGCGACTACTTTGAGGCCCACACCTTGTACAAGCACCTCCTGGAATTTCTCGATTTCCTCATCAATCGGATCGACGACAAAAACGATGTCTTTGGAATCCATCACCTCTTCGATGCCGTGAACCGCATAGGTTCCTTCAAGGAAGTCGGATTTGTTGCGGGTGATTTCGTTGGTCTTAAGGGTCAATTCTTCGGCCACGCCGTCGTTATAACCGGCAAAATATATCGTAGACGCATTGACGGCGGCATCGATAATGCTTTTTTCGATCGGGGTTGTCAGGGCTGTCTCAATGTCGTCCGCCAGTGCTTTGCAGGCGGCGGCGTTGTCCTGTCCGAGGATGTTCCAGAGGATTGATTCGTAAAAGAGTGCCTGTTCAATCACGCTTTTGGTTGCGGCGACCGCCTGTTCCCAGCCGCAGGTCAGTACAAACGACTCGGTGCATGCTTCTTCAAGAAGCGTTTTTTCGTTGGCGGTTAAGGCATAACGATTGTCATTGCCCTCGGCGGCCAGCTTTTTCGCGAGCAAAACAACCTCTTTGGTTCTGCCGGAGTTGGACGCACAGAATACCGCGAATTTTGAAAGGTCGTACTCAGCCGACTGACGCGAACCGTCCGTGGCAATCTGAAGGTCCATTCCCCATTGCATCGCCTTACGCATAGCGTTTTTCGCGGGAAAAATTCGGCTTGATCCCTCCCCGGTCATCAACAGCCGACCGACCGACTGTATCTTCGGAGCAATCGCTGCCGTTTGGGTCGGATCAAAATTCTTTACGACGCCGACGGTATCCATCATTTCCTGAACCAGTGCATACCCGGAGTATTTCTTGTCAGTTAAATTCATTTACTTGTCCTTTCCAAAT
>CALETL010000096.1 GCA_937920485.1 uncultured Phycisphaerae bacterium | reverse complement strand
CTTCCAACTCCTCTTCCTCTTCCAACTCTTCTTCCACGAACTCCTCTTCTTCCTGCATCTCCAGTTCTTCCATTTCCGGTTCTTCCGGTTCCTGTTGTTCTGGCTGGAACGGGAAAATCCTCTTAAAGTCCCGCTGCATATCCGCGATGAGCCAGCCGCGGGCTTCGGCTTCGTCCAGACCCCGGTCCAACCGGCCGATAGATGAATCCCGGTCATAGGCCCATTCGCGCAGAGCGTCGGTATGGTGAACGATCAGTCCCAGCCGCGGACCGGGGCCGGAGGTGGTCCATTCGAGCATCTGAAAGTCACCATCAGAATTGCCGAACGCCATCACCGGGCGCTTTCCGATATGCTGAACAATGCCAATGGGTTTTCCTTCTTTGTCGTTGATAAAACTAATTTCCGGCTGCCGAAGGATCACCGGCTTACCGTCTCGCAGTTCATAGTGTCGCTTCAGACTGCTGCCGACGACCTGCTGCGGCGGGATACCATACACGCGCTGTGCCCAGGGCCGCATAAATTCGATGCCGCCGCCGGAGACGATCCAGGTTTGAAATCCGTTTTCCCGCAAGTACTCCAGCAGTTCCAGCATGGGCTGATAAACGCATTCGGTATAGAGGCGGTTGTATGTTGGGTGTCGGGCGATTGCCAGCCATGCGTTAACGATGGATTCGAACTGCTCAGCTGTCATCCCGGAGTGCGTTTCCATCAGCAATTCAATGAGCCCTTCTTCCCCGTATCTGTGCAATGTTTCCATGTCTTTTTCCAGGGCGGCCTTAAAGGGTTGTGTGGTTTTCCATTCAGGATGTTTCGGCGACAGTTGATACAGCCGGTCCATAACAAACGCCAACTGAAAATACATTGGCTGCTCGGCCCAGAGCGTACCGTCATTATCAAAGACGGCGATACGGTCGGCTTCTTCGACAAAATCATCGCTGCTTTTAGTGGTGGTTCTGTCAACAAAGTCGATAATGGATTGCTTGACAACCCCTTCATTCCATGAGGACAGTGGATCCTGTGTCGATGAACATCCGGCGAGAAAACAAGATAGAATAATGGCGAATAAGGCGATTTGTTTCAATGTTGGACTCCTTTAAATAAAGATATATGACCATCTGGCCCGGTGAGGGGATTTGGAATGACAACGAAGATAAGTTCTTTCCCGTCCATAGCTTTCTCCGTGTTCTATGTATCACGTATCAAAGTACACTGCGGAAATACAAGTGTCAAATACAAAATCCCTATTTTCCCGATATATTTCAGCGTGAATGCAGGTTGTTATGGTTCTTTTACGATGCGTTATGCCGGTTTGTTCGTGGTTAATCAGAGTTTGTAATGGCCGTTATGTTGCAGGGAATGAGTTTTTTCCGGGTTCTTCAAAAAATATCCATTCTCAAATATACATCGATCCAGCATTTTCTGCTTATTCCGGCATTGCCATGTATTTTTCGGTCCCGGCTGGCTCCCACTCGACCTGAGCTGCTCCAAGCAGGGTACCGGTGGCATAGGCCAAATCCACCAGTGCTATCTGATACTCGGCGATCGCGTTTATTTCGGTGCTTTGGGCGTTTGTCAGGTTGGCTTGTGCCTCCCGTACATCGGTGGAGGTTGTCAGGCCGTTTTCGAATTGATGCACCTCGGCTTCATACAGGCGGGCTTCCAGCAGCGTACTTTGACGTGCGGCTAAAATCCGCTGCCAATTGGTTTCCAGTTGGTCCAGAGCGTTGAGCACCTCGACCTCAATCATGGCGGTGCGTCCTTCTTTTGAAGCAAGAACCTGCCTTCGCTGGTAATAAGCCTGCCGCAGATTGCTTTTGGCGGCTTCGTTGCCCAGCGGAATATTCAGTTGCAGGCCGATCCGATGGTCAGCAAAGTAGTTATCGAGAAGCAAGTTCTGTGAGTCGGTTCGCGTGATACCGGTCGCGTTGATATTGTACGTGTAGTTGAGATTGACAATCGGAAGTGCCTGATTTTTAAGATAGTCGATCTGGCTGACTGCCTTGGCGATCTCGAGTTCCAACTCGAGCATTTCCATGCGGTTTTCAATGGCCTGATCAACCAGAATCTTATCGTCGAATGTATAGTGCAGCGGATTTGGTTCGGTGGTGGGAATAATAGCGGTTTCACTGTTGGTTTCCAGCCCGGTCTTATTTAATGTGAGCTTCATCTCACGCTGGCGGTTTCGAAGATTATTCTCAGCAAAGATAATGGACTCCAGGCTCTGTGCCATTGCAGCTTCGGCCCGTTTAACTTCGATCTGTGCGTGCTGACCCGCGTTAACAAATCGCTTCGCACGTTCAAGTTGTTCGTTGGCCAGGTCGTATTGCTGCTTGCGCACCTCAAGCTGTTTGATCGCCGCGTATAATCGCCAGTATACACGATCCATCGCCGCGATCACACGGATGACTTCCAGCTTAGTTCTCGCATCGGTGATGGATTTATTATATTCGGCAATACGGATGGTATGGGTATTTGTGCGAACACCTGCGTTTCGCAACAGTGGTTGACTGATCGATAGTGCCATATCATTTGTATACACGGGATTGATCAAGACATTTTCCGAGTTGGATGATGATCGATTCTCAGCCAGATCAAACGTGATTGTTCCGCCGGTTTTCAGCGGTAGATTGACACCGAAATCATAGTCGGTGTTGTTGCCTTGTGAGCCCTCAATATCAACCACTGAAACATTTGGCTGATCGAATTTATAGTAGTTAAAGTTGGAAAAGAACGCTGCTTCAAATTTAGCCCGCTCGGCATTCACTGCTTCCTGAGAGATATTTGGAGCGATGAGTTGGACCTTCAAATCGAGATTGTTTTCCATTGCCAGCCCACGGGACTGCTCGAGTGTCAGATCAATCATGGCCGGTGGTTCTTCGGGCATCTCAAGAATAGACGTGATGGTTGGCTGTACCTCGGATTCAAATTCTTCCAGCGGCAGGGTTTCGATGATCTTGGTCTTCTCGACCGGTACTTTCATTTTATAAAATGGAGCCTCTTCGTTAGACTGACAACCGCCGATTAACAAAACAGTTAATAATGCAAATATTATGATGCCTGTTATTTTTTTCATGATTTGATAACCCCTATAAATTCTTACTCATGTCTTAATGCGTCGATCGGATTGAGCCGGGCCGCCTTGATCGCCGGGAACATCCCGAAGATGACTCCAACGCCGGCGGCAAATCCAAATGATAAAAGAATTGCCCATGCGGGAATCTGTGTATCTTCCATCAGCGGTGCGGATTTCGAGATCAGTCCTGCAATTCCGTATGCCAATCCAATGCCAATCAGCCCGCCGACCATACAAAGTACAATTGCTTCGACCAGGAACTGCGTTAAGATGGCCGAAGGTTTGGCGCCGACGGCCTTGCGCAATCCGATTTCGCGTGTCCGTTCCGAGACCGATACCAGCATGATATTCATAATGCCAATGCCGCCGACCAGCAGTGAAATACTGACGATCCCGAATGCCACCAGCGAGACCATGCCCATGACTTGCATGACTTTCTTGACCTCGTTTTCCATCAGAAAAACACCGAACGTGTCCGGCTCGCCGGGTTTGATCTGTCGTGTACGTCTGAGGAAGAACTGAATTTCCGCTTTGGCATCGTCGGCAACCTCCGCACTTTTGCAACTGGCAAGAACTTGAAACCAGCGATTACTCATCATCTTTCGAGCTGCTTGAAAGGGGATGTACACTTCATAGTTGTCGCCGCCCATGTTGTCAAACATCATGGCCGGTTTTTCTTCCATCAGCCCAACGATTAAAAACGTGTTATGCCCGATCAAAATGGTATCACCGGTGCATTCCCGATCCATATTGAGTTTGTCTCGCAGTTTCTTGGAAATAATGCAGACTTTTCTGCCCTGAGTTTCGTCCAGATGCGAAAACGGACGCCCCATGATAATCGCGCGGTTCTCAATTTTGAACCAACTGGCCTCGACGCCTGTGAGGCGAACGGATTCAACCGATTTCTCCGCAAACCGAGCCGGTAAACGCTCTCCATTTGAAACAAAGGATTTGAATTCGACCGAGGGACAGTGTTCGGTCAGTCCCTCGAACTGTTCTGTTTTGAATCGAATCTGCCACCAATCCACGTTCTTTTTGGAACCGGTGTTCGGGCGTTGCGGCCACATAAATATTTTCTTGGTGCCGAATAACTCGAAGTTTTCCATGATCTTGCTATTCATACCATCCATCGCCGCAATGACGGCTGAAACAGACGCAACCCCGATGATGATTCCCAGTGTTGTCAGGATGCTGCGGGTTTTATTGACCCAGATTTGACTGGTTGCCAGCAGAGCGCTTTGGATGACCAGGCGTACAAACAATAAGGGCGCAAGGAGCAAGTGTCTCATGACGGCTCCTTCGGAAACGAAGTGGCATTTTTATGTTCGACGGCTGCGTCCTGTTCGATCGGCAGATCGCTGTAGATTTGTCCATCCTTCATTCGCACAACACGGCGGGCATGGGCGGCAATGTCGGCTTCATGCGTGACCATGATGATCGTCTGGCCCTCTCGGTAGAGTTGTTCAAACAAATCCATAATGCCGGCGCTGGTGGCGCTGTCCAGATTACCGGTCGGTTCGTCGGCCAGCAGTAAACTGGGCTCGCTGACCAATGCGCGTGCGACGGCAACACGTTGTTTTTCGCCGCCGCTGAGTTGGTTGGGTTTGTGGGTGATCCGGTCGCCCAGCCCGACCCGCTCCAGTGCTTGCTTGGCCAGTTTTCGCCGCTGCCAGAACGGTATATCGGAATAGATCAGTGGCAGTTCAACATTTTTCAGGGCTGACACCCGGGGCAGCAACTCAAAGGACTGAAAGACAAATCCGATTTGCTGATTGCGAACATGTGCCAGGCGTGACGCGTTCATTTTCGTCGTGTTGATCCCGTTGAGTTCATACTCGCCTTCGTCGGCCTTATCCAGACAACCCAGCAGATTCATCAGCGTGCTCTTGCCGGAACCGCTGTGGCCCATGACCGCGACAAATTCGTTTCGATGAACATCCAGATCAATTTCCCGAAGTGCGTGGACAGATTCTGAGCCCACCTTATAGGTGCGGGTCAGCGATGTGACTCGGATGACAACGGATTTTTCTGGTAATTCAACCATGGCCGATGGGAGGGCGTGCCTGTTTATTCCTTCTTGTTAGGGTCTTTTGATTCACCGTCTTTATCATCGCCAGAGGTGTCATCGTTGGCTTTTTCCTCTTCGACGGGCTTATCATGAGCCAGGCCTTCAAGAATCTTATACGGTCCGACAATGACCACATCACCGGCGGTTAAGCCATCCCGGATGAGTGTATGCGTCAGATCACTTGGGCCGATCTGAACCGGCGTGACAACGGTTTTGCCATCGCGAAGGAGATAGACGACGGGGATTTGCGTTTTCTTTTGATCGACAACAGGGTTGTCTTTTGTGATGTCCAGCGGAATGCTGTCCAGTCGACGGGCCAGTACGGCTTGGCTGGGGATTTTGATCACATCTTTATGCCGATTCGTTTCAATATCCACATCAGCGGTCAATCCTGAATACAACTTGCTCACGTCACCTTCGATCAGGATTTCTGTTTTGTAATATTTCGCTCCTGTTCGTGACAGCCGCTGGGTGAGTGCGATATTCTGGACAACACCGTCAAATTCCTCTTCCCAAAACGCCGGAATGTGAATCTTGGCTCTTTGTCCGATCTTAACCTGACCGATGTTGGTCTCGTCGACCTCGGCCAGCAGAATCATCGTGGCCAGATCCGCCACCTGCAGGATGACGGTGCCGGGATTATTCATGGTTCCGGTCATGACAACCTCTCCCACCTCGGCATTGAGCTGGGTAATCACGCCGTCGATAGGAGAATAGATTGTTGTATAGCTCAGTGCTTCGCGGGCTTCTTCGACCCTTGCCTCGGCGCCGGTCAGATTATGTTTCATCACGGTTAGATTCAGTTCTGCCGCCTTAATCGAATGTTCCGCTGCAGTGTATTGGGATTGAAGCTGCTGAAGGCT
The DNA here is from genome assembly GCA_937920485.1 of uncultured Phycisphaerae bacterium. Taxonomy (GTDB): domain Bacteria; phylum Planctomycetota; class Phycisphaerae; order Sedimentisphaerales; family Anaerohalosphaeraceae; genus 4572-13. The sequence continues at coordinate 5,536 of CALETL010000096.1, read as the reverse complement.
GGATTCAATCTGATCAAAAGCCGACTGGCTGATGTCCTGGCTTTCAAGCAGTTTCTTTTGCCGCTCGAATTCCCGTTGCGTTTGGTTCAGTGACGCAAGGGTACCTTCCAGTGTGGACTTATGGCCAAGGATATTGGCTTTTTCCACTTCAATGCGTGCTTTTTGCGCGTCCCGGTTGGCGATCGCACTGCTCAACTGGCTTTCGAAGTTTTTAGAATCCAACTGAATCAGCAAAGACGCCTTTTTACCCTCATCGGGACCGGTGACCCGGTCGCCTTCGTCAAAAGGCATTTCATCAATACGGCCCGAGACTTTGGCGCTGATATCCACCTCGGTTTCCGGACGGATCTCGCCGGGGGCATTGATGATCTCGACGAATTCTCCGGCCGCGACGGTTTCAATGCGGACTTTTGTGGCCTTTTCGCCCTTTTTCTTGCCTTTCCCCTTGATCCCGGCGATGACAATAAGAAGGATGACAAGACCGACCGATGATAAGATAATGATCTTCTTTTTCTTCTTCACGCTAAGTTCCTTCTGTTCAGAAAACTCTTTGTTAAACGGCTGCAATGCCCGTTCAGATACAGGCATGCTGTCGAGCCGGATTTTAGCAGAAGTATTCGGATTTTTAAAGCCCTTAATGGATAAATAGGGAATCTCCGCAAATCATTTCAGGTATTTAACTACCCTATAAGACGCACGAACCCGCGTAGTGTTACATAAAAACGAGTATTTTTTCGGATTTTCAGGCATAAACATCTACGCTCCAGTACATAAAAGCCATGTATTTTCTGTTTACTCCGGCATGGCCAGAAACTTGGCGGCGGCGCGTTCGTTGGCTTCACGGATGCGTTGAAACTCCTTTTGTTCGGCTGATAAATAATCACACCGGTGTGTCTTTACATTCTTTTCATTCTTTACATTAATAAGATAACGATAGAAAGGATCAATGGTCGTTCAGTTCTCGGTATCTATTGGTCTACGAGTAGTCCGTTCTGACAGGCTTTTCCTGTACATGACTATCGAATCCATTTCAAACTCCATTCGAACATTGGAAATCGACAATCGAAAATTTCAAAAGTGGGGCGATAATATCACAGCCCATTGCTTGGACGAATTTTTTTTGCTTTTTAATTAATATTTCCTGCAAATCGCAATATGTAGTGGCTTACCGGTCTACTGATACAACATATTGTCCAAAAGCCCTTATTTTACAACCCTTTACAGCGTTTAAGGGGAACAATAATTTATACTTTTTTCCTAAAAAGCCGATTTTTAAGTGTTGACAAAGTGGGAACAAGTGGTAAGATTTCCCATGAAATGGTAACCCTGTGGGACAAAATGCCATGCTGATGCTAACTGGTGAATACGAACATACAATTGATGAGAAGAATCGGCTTTTCATTTCAAACAAGCTGCGGAGTCAGATCGACTGTGAACAATACGGCAGCAATTTCTATCTCGCCATGGGCTCAAACGGCATTTATTGTTTATACCCCGAAAAATATTTTCAGCAGATCGCCCTTGCCGGTGCGCCAGGGATGGGTGCCCCGGATGAATCCGTTTTGTTTGAGCGGATGAGTTTCGCACTGGCCAGCAAGGTTGAGTTGGATCGGCAGGGACGATTGTTGATCAATGAAAAGTTAAGAAAACGAGCCAATCTGGGCACGACATTGACACTGGTCGGTGTTCGTGACCACATCGAGGTTTGGAACACGGACGATTGGGAAAACTATCTGGATGATAATCTCAATCAGTTCCACACTCAACTGGCTCAGGCGCGTCAGGCCCAGCTGCAGCAGCAGGGCCGTGACATGGAACTTTAGGGAGGTCTTGTATGGACAGTCAGACAAACAATCCGGTAGAAGTGCTTCGACAGGGACTGGCCGGTTCCTGCGAAATGAATGATGAGGTGTTGTCGGCGGCGGTATTGCTTGCCGATCGGCTGGAGGCATTGAAGCGGACCAGTCCGTTGTTCGATGCTGTCTCTTTTTCGCCGGAAGCCGAGGCCATGGTCGATGCGCATTTAGCGGTTGCGGCCAACTAAGGTGTTCTTTGAAAATCGGATAGACGAATGACGGCTAAACAGGACAACGTTATGGATGAGCCGTTGCCTGTTGAACATGTTCCGGTACTGACGGAACCGTTGTTGAAGTTAATTCATATTCCCACGGATGGGATCATGGTCGATGCTACGGTTGGACACGGAGGTCACAGCCAGCTTTTCGGCCGAACTTTGGGCCCTGAGGGTTTTCTTCTTGGGCTGGATGTTGATAAAAACAGTATCCAAAGGGCCCATTCAACATTATCCGACCTTGCTTGCAAGGTCATGCTGCTGCGGGAGAACTTTGTCAGGATGAACGAAGTTCTCTCACAGCAGGGCATTGATAAAGTGGATTTTATTCTGGCCGATCTGGGTTTTTGCTCAGGACAGTTAGAGGATTCAGATCGAGGCCTCAGTTTTCAAAAGCCGATGCCGCTGGATATGCGGTTGGATGATCGGTTGACGACCACGGCGGCAGATTTGGTGAATAAACTAAGCCAGAAGGATCTGGCGGATTTGATTTACGAGTACGGACAGGATCGGGCTTCACGGAGGATCGCTCGATTCATTGTCCAACAGCGATCAGCGCAGAAGTTTACGACCACGACAGAGTTGGCAATGCTGATTGCAAGGGCGATGAGACGACCCGGACGGCCGCCGCGAATACATCCGGCCACACGGACGTTTCAAGCGCTTCGGATCGCGGTAAACCGTGAGCTTGACAGTTTGGATACATTGTTGGAAACAGCCCCAAACATGCTTAAGCCGGGAGGTTTTATTGCGATTATCAGTTTTCACAGCTTGGAAGACGGACGGGTAAAAAGAAATTTCCGTCAAAATAAAGCTGACGGGCTCTATGATATTTTAACAAAAAAACCGATCACTGCCGACCGGGAAGAAATCATGCGAAACCCGCGGGCACGCAGTGCTAAGTTAAGAATAGCAAAATGTTTATAATATGAAAAAGGGAGTTTTCAAAATGACCGCTGACGCCAAGGTAGGTTTATTACTGGGGTTATTTTTTATCGTTGTCATCGCGTTCTTAGTGAACGGGCTTCCGAATTTTATCAGGCAGGAAAATCCCACAGCCGAAGCTGTTACGATAAAAACTCCGACGCAACCGGACATGCCGCTTGACAATGCGGTTCCCGATGTTTTTCGGTTGTACCGAGACCGAACTGCCCGGCCGACAGCAGAACTTCCGCAGCAAGAGACCGTTTCAGAAACACGGTTGGCACAGGTTGAAATTCCCGAGATTATATATGCCCCGCAAATTCCGGTCGGTAATGGTAATTCTCCAGCTGAAAAACCGGCTGTCGCCAACGCTCCGAAAGTCCGGGAGCATGTTGTCCAATCCGGTGAAATTCTGCCTGTCGTTGCTAAAATGTATTATGGCGAAGAAGAGGGAAATCGCCGCATCGTGATCCAAAAACTTTACGAGGCCAACAAAAAAGTCCTCAAGTCGCCGGACAGTGTCCGTGTAGGCGATAAACTGATGATCCCGTCGCTTGATGGATTACTCAACAAACCCAATAAGGTTACTGTAAAAGTCCCCGACTCCTCCGGCACATTGCTGGACAAATTTTCAAATTTTCTGGAACGCGTCGGAGAGGATGACTCCAGGTCGATTACTGAATATGTGGTTCAGGAAGGGGACAGTTTGTGGGCTATCGCGCAAAACCACTTCGGCGATGGAAAACGTTATGCTGATATCCTTCGCCTGAACAAGGATAAGATCAAAAATGCCGATGATGTGGTTGTCGGCATTCACCTGAAACTGCCATCTCAGTGAGCCTGCTTATATGTCGCGATTGAGAGTGATACTGGTTGTATTTTCCATCACCGCATTTCTTATTTTCACAATTTTTTTACGTACTTCCGCGAGCCGTATGTTCAACCGTTATCGAACATCTTCAATTGAGCAAAAAAATCTGTGCCAGCAGCTCTGGCAAAAACAGCTTCAGTTTGAGTGCCTGGTCAATCCGGCGGGCCTGCCTCAAACACAATTTCCAGAAACTTCTTCGGAGGATGCTCCATGACGAATCTTAATAAACGTGAAGTCTGGGTTTTGGGTGTGTTTCTGACCGGAATTGTGATTGTTTTTGCGGGATTAACCTGGCGGGTGGCGGACCTGAAGCATACTCAGAAAGAAACGTTTACAGAATCGAGCTGGCAGCAGCAAAACGCTGTGGTTCCGGAAAAATCGCGTCGCGGGTTGATCCTTGATCGTCGAGGTCGTGTGTTGGCTGCCAGCATCAGAACGTATAACGCATTTGCAGATCCCCAGGACCTCAGTGAATCCCCGGATCAGCTATTGGTGGCCGCTGCTTCCTTGCAGCAAATTCTTGAGATACCCGGCCATGAAATTTGCGGCATCGTCGATGAAAGCCACAGTTCCCGTTTTGTGAAGATAAAATGCGAGATTAACGAGAACGAGCGTCAGTTGATTCAGGAAGCCGGTTTGCGAGGCATTGGCATCGCGACGGACTGGAAACGCTCCTATCCGGCGGGCAATCTGACCGGTCATATTCTGGGCTTTGTAGGAGCGGACAATGCGGGACTTTCAGGGCTCGAACTCAAGTACAATTCATTGCTGGCCGGAAAGGCCGGAAAACAGGTCTTTGTTGTGGACGCTTTGCGTCGTCCGATTGCGGCTCAGGTCGCCGAGGGTACGGATACAGAAAACGGTTTGAATCTGGTTCTGACCATTGATTCGGTCATTCAGCGATTTGTCCATGATGCACTGAAGAAGAAAATGGACGAATACGAGGCCGAATCGGCGGTAGCAATCGTCATGGACCCGTGGACGGGCGGCATTTTAGCAATGGTTTCCCTGCCGGATTATGACCCGGCGAAATTCTCGACAACCCCGCAGGACAGGATGCGCAACCGTGTGTTGACGGATCCGTATGAACCGGGCAGTATCTTTAAACCGCTTGTTGCGACGATGGCGCTGGATTCAGGCCGAATCGGGTACAATGAGAGATTTGACTGTGAAGACGGATTCTGGTCCAAATACGGCGGCATTGGTGAGTTCGGAAATCATCAATACGGGATGTTGAGCGTTCGAGAGATTATTATCCACTCAAGCAATATCGGGATGGCCAAGGTCGGTCTGAAAATGGGACAGAAAAATTTATACGACGGCCTGAAGCTGTTTGGATTTTCCAGCCGGACCGGTGTGGATCTTCCGGGCGAGGAACCGGGTCTTGTGTGGTCACTTCCGAAGTGGAGCCGGTATTCTGTGACGCGGATTCCGTTTGGCCACGAGGTCATGGTAACACCGTTGCAAATCTGCCGCGCATACAGCATTCTGGCGAATGGCGGATATGTGATCAAACCGCATATCGTTCGTGCGGTTGTGGATAATGACAGCAAGATTATCGAGGACAAACAGCCCGCTGCCGGCAGGGGGTACATCATTAAGACAGAGGTTGCCAATTGGATGGTTCGAAAGGCACTGTCCGATGTTGTTAACGAAGGCACCGGCGACAA
>CALETL010000095.1 GCA_937920485.1 uncultured Phycisphaerae bacterium | reverse complement strand
CCGGTTCGATCTGCTGTTCATAGGGTCGATTTCGCCGGTGAATCCGCTCCATGCAGTTTTCTAAGCTGTCCTGCATATAGATCACCAACACCGGATCGGCAACGTCGCTTTGAACACTTTCGTAATGCCTGCGATAGGTCTCAAGATCGCCACCAGTCAGCCAGCCGGAAGCATAGATCAATGCCTTGTCAAAAACATAATCACTGACATAACATTGGCTGGCGGTTAGGTTTTCTTTGCGAAGCTGTGATGCGCTGCTGGACAGAAAAAACAATTCTGAATCCAATGCCAGTTCTTTCTGACCAGCGTATACATCCGCCAGATAGGGGTTTTCGTCATATTTCTCTGTGATAAACTTTGCATTCAATCGTTCTGCTAATCCGGAGGCGAGGGTTGTTTTTCCAACACCGATATTGCCGGCAATTGAGATGAGCTGCGGTTTTTCCGGATCCGTAAAGAAATCGCAACCACTCAGGCATTCGTACAATGTCTTTACTGAACACCCCAACTGTGGATGCTTTTTTTCGGGTAACAATTCGCATAATCCCTTCAAAACAAAGCTACGCAAATGCATCTGTGAATGAGGAATAACCAAATCCACTTCATTGATAACCGCATCGTCATAGAGCAATAAGTCCAGATCAATCGTCCGCGGCTGCCATGTTTGATTTCGCTGGCGGCCCATATCATGCTCGATTTGCCGGAGCAACTCAAATAACTGCCGATATGAAAAGGAAGTCTTAATTTCAACGACAGCATTTAGAAACGTGGGCTGATCGGCCGATCCCAATGGCGGTGTCTCATAAAACGAACTCGCCTGAACCGACAGGACTGATGGACATGCTTCCAGAACTGACAACACCTGCCGGAAATTATCCCGGCGGTCTCCCACATTGCTGCCCAAGCCGATATAAGCTGTGTGTTCCGTCATCGCCTTTGTATTATACGTTTGCGATTCGATCCATCGCTTCTTTGACCTTGTCCGGTTCGTTGAAAGCACTCAGCCGGAAGTACCCTTCTCCCGCAGCGCCAAAACCAGCGCCCGGTGTCCCGACGACGTTGGCCTTATTGAGCAACAAGTCAAAGAACGCCCATGAATCGACACCTTTCGGCGTATGCAGCCAGATATAAGGAGCATGCTCACCGCCATAGACAGTGTACCCCTGTTCGGTCAGTGCCTGCCGCATCATGTCCGCATTGGACATATACAGATTAATCGTCTCCTTGACCTGCTTTTTGCCTTCGGCACTGTAAACGGCTTCAGCACCTTTTTGGGTAATGTAACTGACGCCGTTGAATTTCGTACAATGCCGGCGGTTCCAGATCGGATGCAATGCAGCCGCTTCGCCCTTCTTTGTATAGGCCACAAGCTCTTTCGGAACCACGGTAAAACCGCAACGAACACCGGTAAAGCCGGCGGTCTTGGAGAAACTGCGAAACTCAATGGCAACCTTGCGAGCCCCTTCGATCTCATAGATCGAGTGCGGGATGCTGTCATCGCGAATAAACGCCTCGTATGCCGCGTCGTAAAGAATAACCGCCTTATTCTGGATCGCGTAATTGACCCACTTTTTTAGCTGTTCTTTGGTGGCGACCGCACCGGTTGGATTGTTCGGATAACACAGGTAGATCATATCCACCGGCTGCGACGGCAGCTCCGGCACAAAATTATTCTCGGCCGTACACGGCATATAGACGATTTTTCCATATCGTCCCGAATCATCGCCCTGGCCCGTACGGCCGGCCATGACATTCGTATCCACATAGACCGGATAGACCGGATCGGTAACTGCAATCACATTATCAATCCCAAAGATTTCCTGCATATTACCAGTATCGCATTTGGCGCCATCGCTAACAAAAATTTCATCCGCATCAACCGGAATATTTCGCGGTTTGTAGTCATTTTCAATAATCGCCTCCCTCAGGAACGCATACCCCTGTTCGGGTCCATAACCATGTAAACCCTCAGATGTGGCCATTTCATCGACCGCTTTGTGCATAGCTTCTACTACGGCGGGAGCCAAAGGTTCCGTGACATCGCCGATACCCAATTTGATAATCGGAGCATCAGGATTCGCCTTCACAAATGTAGACACGCGCCTGCCGATTTCCGGAAACAGGTAACCGGCTTTTAGTTTCGCAAAATTTTCATTCACAAAAATCATCGTTTACAAATTCCTCTTTATCAAAAATTCTCTTTTACATAATTGACCGCGTTGGTAAAAATTGTCATGCCGTCTGCAAAACCGTCACGGTCTTTCAGCCGTGTCCAGTGCGGATGCTGTGTCCAGCGAACACATCGTTCCGGGTGCGGCATCATGCCCATTGCCCTGCCGGTTGAATCCGTCAGCGCTGCAATAGAATCCTGCGAACCATTGGGATTAACCGGAAACTCACCTTCGTTGCCGTCCGCATCGACATAACGAAATGCCACAAAACCGTTCTGCTTGATCTGAGTAAGTGTTTCTTCCGTATCGGCTACAATCTTACCCTCGCCGTGGGCGATCGGCAGGTAAATGCGTTTGTTTGGCTCGACAAATACGCAGCGGTCCGTACCGGGCTGCAGGTATACCCAGCGGTCCTGGAACTGTCCACAGTCATTATCGGTGAGCGTAACCTTCTGATCGGTCAACGACAGCTTGCCGGAACCGTCCAAGCCCGGAACGATGCCGGTCTTAATCATGACCTGAAAGCCGTTACAGATACCCAAGACGAGCTTGCCGTCCTCGATAAACTTATGCAGAATATCGCTGAGATGATGCACAACCTGATTGGCCAGTACCTTGCCCGCCGCAACGTCGTCACCATAGCTGAATCCGCCCGGAAAAACGATAATCTGATAGCCATCCAGCATCGCCGGGTTATCAATGACTCGATTAATGTGAATTCGTTCGGCCTGTGCTCCGGCCAGTTGCAACGCATGCTCCGTTTCCAGATCGCAGTTGATCCCTGCCGCTCGTAATACAATTGCTTTTACATTATCCATTGATTCTCAATCCTTTATTACCAAGCTAATGGCTTCTGCCATGCCTGTTTCAATGTTTTCAAGTCCGCATCAATCACTGCTTTTTGCTGAACATCGTGAATCAGCAGTTTCCCATCTTCTATTACTTCCCCAATCTGGCCAAACGGAAGATTTAGCATCAGTTTGGCAAATGTATCATAATTTTCCGGCTGAACCTCAATTAAATAACGTGAATTTGACTCGCTGAACAGCATCGCATCGGTCTTGGTACAATCGTCACTGGCGGCTAAACCCCTCAGGTCCGCTTCAATCCCCAGACCACCGGCAAACGCCATCTC
>CALETL010000094.1 GCA_937920485.1 uncultured Phycisphaerae bacterium | reverse complement strand
CCGGCGATGCGGGCGATGATGAGTTTTTCATGGCCGGGCAATATCCGCCAATTGCGGAATGTGGTGCGTGCGATGGTAGCGATGTGTGATGGTGATACGCTGGATTTGCGTGATCTGCCGCCGGAAGTGTCCCGGGTGCGGCAACTGCAGGCACCGACGGCGTTGACGGGGGACTATGGGCAAGACGATATGCTGGGTAGGCCGCTGGAAGAGGTGGAGCGGGAACATATTCGCCGAACGCTGGAATTAACGGGCCAGAACCGCGCCGAAGCGGCAAAGATACTCCAAATCGGCGAACGCACGCTTTATCGTAAGATCAAAGAGTACGGTTTGTGAGAAGCTATACTCTTTTCAATTCCCAGTGATTTTTTTCATCCAGCAGGCAAAGATTATAAGCTCCAGAGAGAGTCTGTCCTTCAAAAGTAACCACCAGTGAGCCCTCTGTTTGCTCTGTGATTTGATAAAAGCCGCGGTCGGCGATTTTAACACGGCCGGTGTTATTTTGGACGGGGCCTTCGTAGGTCAGGAATCGCTTGGGGTGGTCATGGATGCGTTCGGTGGGAATAAATTCGTTCTTGATCTCCGCAGGAGGGGTGTTCAGCCGCCATGTCCATAAGCAATCGTCCGTTTCGAGCATCAGGTCCCAATGTACGTCGTCCGGTGTGGTGTGCTCGGAGATCACGAATTGTTTTTGGGAGTTATTCATGTACCATATATTTAACGCAAACGGCGCTAATGAAGCAAGTGTCGCAAGCGTTTCGATTTAAATATTTATAACAATTATTCTTGCGTCTTTTGCGCCTACTGCGACACTTGCGTTAAAAACTGCCGGTTGGAAGCCGGCGTTACGGGTTACATGGCCGCGGCCTGGATGGCGGTAATGGCGACGGTGCCGACGATGTCGTGGGCATCACAGCCGCGGGACAGGTCATTGACGGGTTTGGCCAAACCCTGCAGGACCGGGCCGAACGCCTCGGCGCCCGCGAAACGCTGAACGGCTTTGTAGCAGATATTGCCGGAGGCCAGATCGGGGAAGATGAATACGTTGGCGTTGCCCTTGAGCGGGCTGTCCGGACATTTGAGCAGGGCGACCTCAGGCACAAAAGCGGCATCAAGCTGAAGTTCTCCATCGACCGGAACCGTAGCTCCGAACAATGCGAAGACCCGTTCTTTGGCTCGATCGGCGGCGCGGGCAACCTTGTCCACACCTTCGCCGCTGCCGGAACCTTTTGTTGAATAGCTCAGCAGGGCGACGCGCGGCTTCAGGCCGAACAGGAAGGCGGTCTTGATTGTCTCGACAGTAATATCACAAAGCTGCGAAGAATCAGGTTTCTGAACGATGGCACAATCGGAAAACAGGTAAATTTCACCATCGAGACACATGAAGAATGTACTTGAAATCGTTCGCATCCCCTGAAAGGATTTGATGATCTGCAGAGCCGGACGGATGGTGTCGGCAGAGGAATGGCAGGCCCCGGCGACAAGGCCGTCGGCGTATCCCAGTTTGACCAGCATGGTGCCGAAATAAATCTCATCGGTCACAATTTGAGCGGCCCGCTCAGCCATCATACCCTTTTCTTTCCGCAATTCATAAAGTTCCCGGGCGAATTCATCAAGCTTGGGGTCATTTTTCGGGTCCATTATTTGCAGTTGTGCGGGATCGGCGCCTTTTTCGGTCAGTTTGGCCTGAATCTGTTCAATATTGCCCAGCAGAATCAATTTCGCAAAACCATGTTCGAGGATCGTTGCGGCGGCGGCGATGGTGCGGTCGTCCTCGCCTTCGGGCAATACGATGGTGCGGATATGCTCGGATGCCCGCTTGATTATTTTCTCAGAGAATTCAGACATAAGGATACACTTTCAAAAAGTGATTGTTTTTATACATCTTTAGCTCATTATGCTGGCAAGGACATAGCAGGAGAATATCAGATGAGTCCTGAATAATCAAGTTTTTTGATTTTATAAAGTAAATAGCAAGATTGAAGAACAATCCATTTTCAGAGCTGTTTGTCGTTATCAACAGATTGGCCATCAGAAAGCCATTTGGGTTCGTGGGCCGAACATGGCAATCACATTTCTTCAACACTTTCGGGTGATTGTTGCTGCCACAATCCCATTTCACGAAAGACATCCCAGAATCGTCGGTATGTCAGCAGGCTTCGCTCGATGGGATTGAGCGTCTGATACTTTTCTGAAATTTCAGCAACACGCACGGGTTTATCAGTAATCAGGCCGTCAATGCCCATCTCGATCAGTTCCAGCATCCGGCGGCTGTCGTTCACCGTCCAAGCATAGATTGCCATCTTATTTTTACTCCGAATACCACGAAGCATCCGGGGCGTGACACCCTTTTCCTGAACGGCGACAAAGGCCACATCCAACTGTGCGATATTCCCAACTTCGGTCACAACGAGATAACCGATGGGAATATCCGACGTTAACTGCTGCGCCTGCCGGATATCATTTAAATCCAGTGACATAAAGACCACCTGGTCAGCCATGCCGTATTGATTGACAACCGAAAGCGTTCTTTTGATCAGGTCGGTGCCCTTGCTCTGCTTGAATTCGATGATGAATTTTGCCTTGCCTTTACCGGCTTCGAGAAAATCGGACAGCTTGCTCAATCGCTGCCCGGCAAATTCCGGCGCAAACTGTTTTCCGATATCGATCTGGCTCAACTCGGCGTAGTTCGTTTTGCGAATCTGCCGGGGATCGTTTGCAACTTTCATCAGATCCGTATCATGGGCGACTACGATCACATCATCAAGCGTTAGCTGCACATCAATCTCGACAAAATCTGTCGCTCCATCCCGAATAGCTTTTTCTAATGCGGCCAGCGTATTTTCCGGCGCCCCGGCAGCGCCGGCCCGATGTGCGATCACCAATGGTGCTGGCATCTGGTCAGGCACATCCCGAAGCATCCAGACGCTCAGGCCAGCGCTGATAATCAGCAGGATTGCAACGATTGGAAATATGACGCGCGGGCGAAGAAAATTAAGCAGTTCAGTCGTTATGTTTAACGGTTTAGACGATGCATCGGCAGCCGGCTTCTGTACAGAATTCAATCCCATGACGTGTCGATAGAAAACGACCCAGATGCAGATATACCAGGCCATGCCGATAAAGTTGAGCACGGTATCCATCGCGATGGATGCAAGCAGATGAGCTGAAACAACAAAAATAATCCCGTTGAACGAAAAGGTCAGATGCGTGAGAACAAAACCGGCAATCGCAAAGAGTACGCCTGAAAGCACAATACCGGCAAGCAGCCAGATTGCCAAAAACAATCCAAACACACCGGCCAAAGGTTTGATTTTGCCCTGTGTTTTTTCCCAACTTGTGCGAAAGGCCTGGCGAACTGTCTGATCACCCTCCATCCAGATCGGCAGGATAAAAGCATTGCGTAAAGCAAAGTAGACAGACGGGACAAGCACACACAAAGCCCACACACCGCCCAAAGCCAGTGCCCAATACCATTGCGGCGGATGATTCGTCTTATAGTAGTTAATGTCGTGGCTGGTCAAAAGTGACAGATAGACCACACCAAGACCGGCTCCGATGCACAAAGCAATCACCAGGCACACCCCGAACACATATAAGCTGAACCGTAAAAGCCGCGGGATTGCGATCAATACATGTGCCATCGATTCACGGATGGTCAGCGCGGTCTGGTTGATGGATGCGTTGGCAATCCTGAATAATCCAACAATATACAGGATAATGCTAAACGGAATGAGCGCCCCGGCCAAAAGAACGTAAGCAATGCCCTGAACAGAGAACAGCCAATTCGCCATCCCATAGTTGCCGACGATGACATCACTGCCGCTGCTGCCGAGCTTCGTTAAGATCCAGGACGTCGGGGGTCCCAGCAAAACCACATCCAGAATCCATATGATCAAAGTATACACCGCCATCTGACGCCAGTTTCGACGCATCAGACCCAGTCCATCTTTTAACAGGTTCTTGATACCAAAATTGCTCATGGCTTTTCTCTCAATGGGCCTGCAGTTTTACCGCACGATTTCATATTGATCATCTCCAATAGCCAGTAATGATGGTGTGTCAGGATATTTATCATCAGAGTCATACCCCACACTTACAGGACTGCCCATTTCTACAATACCAATCTTGTCGCGAATGGTATAGACGCCCTCTGTCGTTTCAACGCGTGTGCGACTCATTTGGGTTTCACCAAGAATGGCCGATTTCAATCGGCCCGGATGCGGGGTTGATTCCGTATCAGGACCTACACTTACGAGTGTTCCGACACTGACCCACCGAATCGATCCGCTCTTGGTTGGACCGGCTTCCTGCTTTTGGGAAGCCGTGCTGGGCCCGCAGCCCAAGAATGCAAAAGCAACAATGGAAATTGCCCACAATGTCTTTTTCATTTTTTCCCCTTTCATATTTTTTGATGACAGCACAAACAAGCATCGTTCAATCAGAAAGCCATTCGAGTTCTTAGGCCGAAGACAGTAATCATGTCCTCATCCGGATTCAGGGCCGGATTGAATAGTAACTGCACGTCCGGTGTGATGGCGATTTCTTTTGTGAGTTGTATACGGTAGAACACTTCGGCGGTGTATTGATCGTCCAGTCCGGGGCCAAAAACCGTCTCGTTGGGCTGACCCCAGTTAACGGCCACGCCCAGCAGATCACCCGGGGCTGTACTGGCAGTCTTCGGGCGATACCCAACTCCGGCAGAGACCGAATTTTCAAGCAGACTGCCGCCATCTTCGGCGAATCCCGCCCGGACGAAAGGCATCCATTTGTCGCTGACAAAATGCGACCACGACAGTGCCGCTCCCCAGCCGTCTTCGACACCGGCCGCTTTGCGTTCGTCTACTTGCCAGAAAGTCACATGGACATTGTCAAGATAGGCCCGATCTTTTGAAGTGGTTCTGCCGATCTCGATATGTTTTAAATACTCGTTATCATTGACGAACGTGTTGAAACCCTCAAATGGATCGGTCGGGTCTGAGTTGGTGTCTTCCAGACCGGCAATGATATATACTTCATCATTGAGCCAAGTCGCGACGGCCGCACCCAGTGTGGCGTCTTCGGGCAGACTTATCGCAGCCGAGCCTGTACTGAACACAAAGTTCATAAAGTGGTTCCAGGGACTTCCAAGCGCGAAAACATCAACGTAGTCCGTAGCATCCAGAAAGCCCGCCAAAGCAACCACCTGCCCCTGATGCCAACTTTGTTTCCAGTACAGATTTGTCAGCCGCCATCCCTGATTGCTGAACGGCGGTTCGATCACACCGACGTTTCCAAGGTTGCCGAGAGAGAATCCGCTGGGGGCGGTGTCGCCGTAGCGATGGCGGTGTTCGACCTTGTATATGATGGTGCCGGTTGTTTCCGTACCTCGTCCGAGCAGTTCCCAAGACCCGAATAAACGATACATTCCGCCAGATGCCTCATCCTCAGTTCCTTTCAGACTGTCACTGGACTTCAGATAGACAAACGTGTAATCCCCGCCGAAAGAAATTCCATAGTCTTCCTGGAGACTTGACTTCCATCCGAAGTAAGGTTCAAAAAATCTGAAGTCAAACAGTGAATCCTTTTCTGCTCGGTCCGTTTTCATCTGGTTCTCAACGGCGTCCGGTCCGCCCAGATTGGAGCGATTTAATTTTTCAGGTGATTGATCAGATGCACCGAAGGAATTGTTGACAAAAGTAAGGATTAACAGCAAAGACAGGATAGTAAAGACGATGTTTTTTTTGCTCGTCAATGATCGCATGTCATCCTTTCGTGCTTTGCATTGTAAAAAAAACCGGGCACATGTGCGTGCCCGGTTGGGAATCTGTCTTCAAGTTAGAATTCCGGATAGGCCGTTCGGTTCTGCTTGCCCATTTCGTGGCGGCGTTCTTGAATTTCCAAAAGCTTTGCCGATGCTTCCTCTTTGCCCGGAAGTGTACATTTAAAAAACACACCGTCTTTCATAATCAAGCGAAGCGTATCCAGTTGTTTGGGCCTTGGAGCACTAAACCATTTCGGATTGGCTCCAAGTACGCTCAGGTCTTCCAGCGGATTGCCGTCAACGATCAGGATGTCAGCTAATGCGCCTTCTTCAATCACTCCCAATTTGCCCGGGTAAGGATTGCGCAGACCAGAAAGCGCCAGCAATTCACCGGCTGTGGAGGTCGCATGCTTTAGGCATTGAAAATTGCTGCCGAACAGTTCGGCGTGAAAATATAATTCGTACCGTCTGGCTCTCCAACTGTCGTCTAAATCACCGACGGCATCCGTCGCAAAGCCAACTTTGACCTTATGTTTCAAAAGCAGCGGAGCAAAATCTTTGGCTTTATCGTGCAT
>CALETL010000093.1 GCA_937920485.1 uncultured Phycisphaerae bacterium | reverse complement strand
AAACATCCCCCTGCAAACAAAGCACTTATAAGAAAGCACTCTGTCAAAATCCTCGTTTGAAGCAATCCGCTGTGATTTTCGAAAAAAAAGTCGGGGCAATCTGCTGTATCCCCTTTAAGATAGTTCTTACTCGGTTCTATTGGTTCTTTTGTAATCGAAATGTAAAAATTTATCAAGAAAGGAGTTATAAATCACATCACAGACTGGTAACTGGACGCGATCATCGAAATCGCGTAAATAACAGCATACACCAATAGGCCAAGGATTATAAAATAGATCAGTCGCGGTACCCATTCCGCAATTAAATTAAATTTAAATTCCGCATTTTGTGCATGCATATCCCCCAACCGCCACGTCGATTGATCTAATTCACCACTCTCTTCACCAACTTCCCACAATGCAATAAACTCCGCTGGCAGTGCCGGACTGAACCCCGTACTCATTTCATCGCCGACCAGAACCTTTTCGTAGGCCCCTCGAAGCCGCTGATGCATAACACGATTCGATACTGTATCTGTAGCCATTTTTGTACACTGTATGATCGGCACACCCGCTCTGTATGTAATTGAAAAAACTTTGCAGTACCGACTAAGCTCTAATTCACGAATCGCCTTGCCCAACAATGGAACGATCATTACGAAAGTATCCAGCAACCAGCGCAGGGGCCCGGTCTTGGGAGTTAAATAGATAATTCCCAAGATAACTCCTGCAGGTATATAAAATGCGGCCAAGATAGCCTTCATCGTCTTGAAATAAACCTGTATATCAAATCCACTGAAAGCACACGGAATAACGGGAAAAATAAATGCCGCTACGTGAATATAAACAACCGGCAGTGCCATCCCCGCCTTAAAGGTACGACGCATTCGTTGACGAAAAGTATACCATTGAGATAATTCCCCGAACATTTCCGCAAGCTGTCCGGTTTCTTCACCAACGCGAATCAAAGTAACATCTAATTTCTTAAATTTTTTTCGACGGGCCTCCACAGCATCTGCTACGCCACAAACGTTTTGGGAAACATCTTGTTCGATTTCTCTGAAAAGCCGCCCATATCTCCCCTGCTTCTGAACCGTTTGGAAAGCTCGTATGATCGGCATCCCCGCATTCAGCATCACAGAAAGATTGTGATATAAGTTAATCCGTGAATCCGCCAAGTCAATGTCCCTTCATCTCAATGACCTGCACAGGAGACTATGTTCAGATTTCCAGTGAACCCCCTGAATAGGCCAACTCCTGTATTGTTACCATCACACCGATACACTCCTGCAAACTTCCGGTAATCGCTTCAACTCGTCTGATAACCTCATTACTCAAACTTCGATCGATAATAGCTATAATGCACTTGGAAACAGTGTCGCTGCCTTTTGAAAGATTACCCTGCGACTTTGTAGCAGCTAAATATGAATTGCAGGACTGTCCTTCAAACACGTTCAACGATGTATTCTCTAAACTGGAAAGCGTTTCAAGGATCTCACGAAAAACGATTTCATCCTGAACAAATACATGAACCAGATTACGGCGTAAAGGAACCTGCTCTGACACACCGGCCTTGGTGGCTTCAAGAAACAACGACCGAAGGGTATCACTGTCCGGTGCCTCGATCATTTCCCGGACAACAGAAGCGTCCTGCAGGGCCTGTGAGATTGTTGAAAGCAGACGAACATGAGTATTGTCACTGTTTTTAGGGGAAATAATAAATACAAGTAAATGAACTTTTCGAGTGTCTTCCGATTCAAATTCAACCCCGTCAGGAACCGTTAACAAACCCACTACAAAGTCCTTTACTCCTTTCATACGGCAATGCGGAATCGCGATACCATGTCCGAACGCCGTGGTTCCAAGGGTCTCTCGCTCCTGTAGAGATTCTAAAATCGCCTCTTCAGAAACTTTCTTTAAAACCCTGCATTCTTTGGCCAGCGCCGCAATTTCACAGAGTGCCATAGCCTTATCATCCACGGTTGAGCCAACTCGAACGCATTCACTTCGCAACAGTTCCGTTAGTTTCATAAACCATCCCTTGATTTGAATTTATCTCTGCTTTACAGTATTCAAGCTTACTCTTTTGGGGAAAAATCGCAAGTTTTTTATTAAAATGCCTGCGATAGAAGCTTAATTGGGTGAACTACGAGCTTGCCGGTCAGGTGTTCGATCTGCATCTTACAGGCAGCACATTCAGTCAGAATAATATCGGGATTCGTCTCAGCAATTTTTTCCGTCAACAATGACCCAATCGCATCGGACAAATCATGGTGTTTCTTCTGCATTCCCGCCGTCCCCGCCAATCCGCAGCAACCGCCGTTAATATCGCTAACATCCATGCCGCATTTGTTTAATAATTCTATACTGACACCCGCTAAACGCAAAGATTTCAAGTGACACGGAGCATGATACGCTATTTTCTTACCTGCATATTCGTTATTTAAGGACAAACTGTCAGGGTTTTTCTCAACATGTCCCCTCAGATAGTCCATCAATTCAAATGTATTTCCCGAAACCAACCGGGCATCCTGACTGTTATTGATCAGCCGCATCTCGTCTTTCAGGCATAATGCCGCACTGGGTTCAGAACAAATAACTTTATATCCCTTTTGGACATACGGCACAATGTGTTTGAGGTTGTATTCAATATCCTTTCGCGCTGTCTTCAAATTGCCGTAAACATAAGCAGGCAGCGGGACCGGACGCTGCTTCGGAACAATAACTTCAACACCCAGCTTTTTCAGAACATCCAAAACAGCAAAGCCCAGTTCATGATCATTCCAATTAGCATAGCTGTCCACAAAATAAACGACACGGTCGGTCGGGGCCGAAAGAGACGTTTGCTCTTTGAGTCGCCGCTGCGCCTTGCGAATGAAACTACCCCGGTCGAAATGAGGGAATCTCCGGGTTCGATCCAGACCAATTATTTTCTCCAGTGCCCATCGGGTCACCGAAAGTGACATAATCCAATTACTCATCGGTGAAAATGTACTCGCAAGAACACTCAGCCACCGGTTGTGAGACAGCGCCAATTCGGCAGCCGTGAAACCGGTCTGGCGAGCCAACTGGGTTCTGGCCTCAATAATTATTTTTGAAACATCAACACCCGCGGGACATTCGATTGAGCACATCTTACAGTTGACACACAATCCGAGTATTTCCTTAAGCTTCTTTGCATCAGCCAACTCATTACTGAACTGCCCTGCCATCCATGCACTGAGCAGATTTGCTTTTGCGCGTGAACTTCCCAATTCCTCGTTAAGTCCCCGAAAGATCGGACACATCCGTGAATCGGCCGCTTCGGCCAGACAAACTCCGCATCCATTGCACTGCTCGGCTTCATACCGGAATTCGTTCGGCCCAAAACACAACTCCGTCTGGAAATCCTCTGCGGCTTTAAGCTGAACCGCACGTAAGTTTTGAACCATCAAATCAGGATCGTCATTAATAATTTTACCCGGATTTAAAATGTTCTCAGGATCAAATATTCGCTTGATGCCACGCAGAAGCTCATAATATTCCGAGCCATACTGGCTTTCAATAAACGCTGAACGAAGCAACCCATCACCATGTTCACCACTGATTGTACCGCCCAGCGACCACGCCAGCGAAAAGACCTCTCCGGCAATCTGCTTCATTCGCTTTATATCTTCGGACAAACTCAAATCCAGATAGGGACGAACGTGTAATTCACCATCCCCGGCGTGACCATAATAGGCTGTCGTAATATCATATTTTTTCGCAATGTGTTCAAGTCCGACAACATATTTAGCCAACTGACTGTTCTCAACCGAAACATCCTCCATGAAAGCAACCGGATGCGACGGACCCTTCTCACGATTGAGCAAGGGAACGGCGTCTTTGCGGGCTTTCCATAAAAACGCCTGTTCATCCTCATCCAAAACTTCCAGAAATCCGGTTGCTAAGGAACCAACACTTTCAATCGTATTGTCAATGTCTCCCCGAATTGTTTGAATATCATCGCCGGCATGTTCAACCAGCAGCGTTGCGGCACATTCAGCAGGAAGAATCCGCTGATACTGAGGAAAGGCGTTTCGAGCCATCATGATCAATGTATGATCCATCAGTTCACAGGCGCTTGCTCGGCAATCGACAATCACAGGCACCGCCTTGGCCATTGTTTCAATATCAGCAAATTCAAACTGCACAAGCCCCTTCGTTTTGGGCAGCAGTACTGTTCGCAGCGTAATTTCTGTGAATACAGCCAGCGTTCCCTCCGAACTGGCCATGAGTTTGGCCAGATTCAGATGTCCATCACTGACGATCTGCTGAATGGAATAGCCGCATCGGTTTCGCTTGGTCGCGGGTTGGGTTTTTTCGATGAGTTCCTGCTGACCGCCCAATAGCTCCAAGCACGCCCCGGCAAGCTGACCTTCCCGGCTTTCTGATCCGGTAGCAACGGCTTCTGTTAGCTCAACACTGGCACCATCGGCCAATACGGCTTGCACAGATCGAATGTGCTCACCGATATAGCCATAGTGCAGTGAATGGGCACCGGTGGCATTATTGGCAACAATGCCTCCCATGACCGCACGATTACCGCTGGACGGATCGGGGCCGATCTTGCGTCCCCAACGGGCCAGATGTGCATTGAGCGTATCCAACACCACTCCCGGCTGAACACGCACCCAGGAACCATCGTCCGCAGTCTCAAGAATCGCATCCATATAACGCCGCACATCCAGCATAATCCCGCTGGTCAGGGACTCTCCGGCAAGACCGCTGCCGGCACCGCGAGGTACTATGGGAATCTTTTCTTCAGCCGCATATCGAACCGCCGTAATAATATCTGTTTCATCTTTTGGCGCAATCACACACCGCGGTACAATACGGTAAATGCTCGCATCGGTACTGAATACTGTTCGGTTGAAGATATCTACGCAAACGTCACCCTTGATAAGATCCGACAGGTCAGCGCCAATCATTTCAACTGTTTTCATTGTTTTTTCCATGAACACCAGAGATTAAGTTTTTTTACTGTACCGGAATATTAGATTTCAAGCAAGAAAAAGCCAACTTGGCCGGATTAAATTTCTCTTGTTATCACCCTGTTTTCCTGATAGGATATGGTTACTAACATAGATGGAAAGGACGTTTTATGGCAGAAAAAATACCTGTACGAAGATTGTCAATCCGGCTTGATCCGGATCCTCGCAGAACGATTACACGTTTTTTCTGGCCGGGCCCGGAACGCGCCCAAAAGATTATCAAGCGAGTTGACAGCTTGACTCCGAAGCAGATCTCCGAACTAACCAATGAAGTGCTCCAACAGTTTACGTCAGGCAATCCGGGATTAGCGGAGATTCTTATTGACCACTATAAACAAGCAATTCAACAGGCATCTCTGCCTTTCAATGATGACTTTGAAGCTCAGTTACTAACCGGCGCATATTTTTCAATGGAGTATGCCTTTGAATCCGCAGCGTTATTCAATCCATCAATCGTTCCGACTGTGGACCAACCCGATCTTTCAGAAGGTACTCTGCATTTTGCTATGAGCTTGCGTGCCGTTGGAGAAGGACACCTGTCCTCAATCACATTTCGTCGTGGCACGATCGACAGCAAAGGCGATGTTCAGATCATCCCCGCTGGTCTCGAAGTGCGCCAATTGAGGCGGAAGGAAAATCGAAATTTTGACAAGAAAGCATTTATTGACAAGCTGAATGACTTGGAAATTTGGAACGAACAGGCAAAGTCCACCTTAGACGATTTGCCCGAAATATTTTCCACTTTTCAATTGCACCATAAAATCGAACGTACGAAAAACACTTCCAGTCAATCCGAGATCGATCTCAGAACACTGGATCTGATTGTGTGGCTCGCAAAATCTGAATACGAAATTGAAAGACAAGAGTCCGATGACATCGAAAACCTTGTGCTGTTTCCAATCAGTGAAACTGAATCTCAGGGCATGGAGGATATGCGGCTGGTTCGTTTTGATAATCCCGATGGCTCAATCCGTTATTATGGAACATACACCGCTTTCAATGGAACCAGCATTCTCCCACAGATTCTGGAGATCATACCGAAAGAGAAAGTGGTTGTACACACGATTCATGGAAAATATGCACGAAATAAAGGGATGGCTCTGTTCCCCCAAAAAATCGACGGTCAGTTCGCCGCCATCGGTCGGGTTGATGGTGAAAATATGTTTTTGCTTAAATCAGATGAAATCGACTTCTGGAATCAGGCAGTGGAGATCATCCAGCCCAAATTCAACTGGGAATTTGTGCAAATCGGTAATTGCGGCTCCCCGCTGTTAACAGACGCCGGCTGGTTGTTGTTGACCCACGGTGTTGGCGCCATGCGAAAATACTCTATCGGCGCTGCACTTCTCGACAAAAATGATCCCTCCAGGGTTCTTGGGCAACTTGAACAGCCATTGCTGAGCCCCAATGAGGAAGAACGGTCCGGTTATGTCCCCAATGTCGTTTACTCCTGTGGGGGATTAATCCACAAAAACAATCTGCTGATTCCTTACGGAATTAGTGATGCTTCAAGCGGCTTTGCTATAGTCAATCTTGACCAACTGCTTGGCAAGCTAACATAACCCTCAGCATATAAATCCAATCGCAAAAAAACACTCCGCTTTATACAACGGAGTGTTTCATATTCGTGAAAACCTTGAATAGTATCAGCGTATTCTAAAAATAAGAATTCGGATCATCGGGAGCGCTGCTTGGAGCCGATTCTTCAAAACCGCGCTCTTTGGCGGCAAGCATTTCCTGTTTCAATGGTTCCAGTTGCGAAGCAACGTCCTCACCATATTTCGCTATAAGCTCGTCAATTTCCTGCAAACTGTCATCTATAACCGCTTCCTGTTGATCAAGTGGTAAATTCTCCCAAGCAGACAACTCCTGCTTCTTGCCGTCAAAAAAGACCTCCATATTCAAAGGAAGGGATGGGAAATAATTGAGCCCCTCGTTCTCAATAATCCGTATGACTTCTGACTGGGTGAAACAAACACCCAGTTCTGCACCTTTTTGAACCAACTCATCTATTGTTGTTTCAGTCGAATTTGCAAGATCAAACGCTTCTGTCAAATCGGCAAGCTGCATTTTGCTGTGCATCGCAAGCAACTCTGATTTCATCAGACTGCATTCGGCTTCCTGAACCTTTGATTTGTCTTCCGGACTCTTCAAATTCCTGGATAAACCCATTATAACCGACAGGGCCTTTTCATAGGCCTCAATTGACTGATCAAAATAAGCAAAGGTTTTATTTGCATAATCAGTGTCAATATCCTGCTGTATCCGCAGTTCATTCTGTATGATTGATAGGAATTCCGGGTCCGTGACATCCATCAATACTCTGAGCCGCTCTGCCAGATATCTTTGGGTTTTGATAAATGTCGCACAGGTTAATGCCGCATAGTGAGTGCTGTCAGCCAGACGGGCTGTTGCAGTAAAATCCGCATCGCCGGAATATATCTTATTGAATTCTGAAATCGCCTCATCATAAACAGCACAAATCTCATCCGCCATGTTACGATAAGCAGTCAAACCGGTATTGGCCTTACGGGAAATCTCCGCCAACTGTTTCTGCTTGTCACTGATATCTTTCTCGACTTCAGCCACCTGCTGCTTTAGACCAGCACGTACTTGTGATGTGTCAATCGATTCGATCCGCTGCTGAATACCCTGAATGCCTTGAGTCAATCCATCAACACGAACCTGGACAAGCGTAATATCGCTGTCTAAAACAGCAAGCTCATTATCAGCCGACTGGACTTTCGTGTAATAATCCTTGCGCTGCTTCAAAATATCAAAGGCCTGCTTTTCAAGATTAAGACGCTGATCCCCTTTCGCTAACTCTGCCTGTCGCAACAGGGTGTCGGCCTTGCTTTGATACTCATCTAAAATCGCTTGCGTCTGGTCTTTTCCTGTCTGGATAAGGTCTTTTTTGGACAACAACTGCTCCATCTGCGTATCAGCAACTTCCAGTTGTTTTTCCAGCCCTTCCTTTTGATCATCGCCATCGAGCAGTTGCTGAAGTTCAGCAATTTCATCGTCTCCCGATTGCAGAAGCTTCTCGATTTTTTCCTTCTCAATGACAAGATTACCCGAACGCCTTAAAATTCTTTCAAGTTCGTCCATATCTGCTCGAAGCGGCAACGTTTGAAGCCCCAAGTCCGACTGCATTTGCTGACCTTTTGCCAAGGCCAGGTTCCCGCTGGCCAGCAGTGCGGCATCTTTTGTCAGACCCACGGACCGATTTCTAGCCAGCAGAGCCATCATTTTCTCCTGAGCGCTGCCATAATCTTTTTCGGTAACAGATTTTTGGACGGCATCCGCAGTTTGGTTTCGCATCTCTTTAGCGGCTTTCGCTTCAGGATTATCACTGCAGCCGGCGATATACAGGCACATCCCCCCCACGCAGAAAAACGCTAACAACAACAAAATAAAAGACTTATGATTTCTTCGTTTCACCTGAATACTCCTAAAAATATGATTCCATTAGAGCAGTATCGTACCGTTTACAGCGGCCTTATGTCAAGGTTTTTCTGTAAAGCTGGGCAATCTAAGCCCATATATATCACTATTTTATCGTCCGAATTGGCGTGAAAAGTTAGCTTCGACTGAAAAAAAGTCATGGAATGGTCGGGAATTCTCTACGTAATCCTTCAACATCCAGTTTTTCAAGAAACTCAGGCAAGCCCTTAAAAACTTTGTGAAAACCAAAAGGGCCCTTTCGCATCTCATTAATCGCCTTTTCGTTTTCCCATCCCTCAATGACAATCCGGTACACTGCAACCATCGTCCCTGTGCGGTCAGCACCATGCAGACAATGGACAAAAACCGGCTGTTTCTCCGGATCTGTAACGATTTTCAGAAAAGCTTCAACTTCATCATGCTCGGGATCCCACGCTTCCATGCGAATATGCTCATAGGCAAGCGTTGTGCCTTCCAGTTCATCCCGGTCGGAATGAAGACTGCGCAGGTTCACAACCGTCTTGATCCCAATCTTTTCCAGTTCCTTGAAGCCCTCGTCTGTAGGCTGTTCGCCTCTGTATAACGCATCTGAAACTTTGTACAAATTCCCACAGCCGGATAATTCGATTTTTTCAGCAGTCGTAAACTGCGCTGGATCAACCGCAACGGCTTCGGTCGCTTCTGGCGATGTTTTCTTGAAAATGCTAAACACTCCCAGTAAAACAACAACGCCCAACAGCCCAACAACCAGAAATTTTCTCATGTAAAACCCCTTTTAATGGATCATTCATTGACCCACTTGAATTGAAATTCGACTTCTTCATTTTTGCCTTCGCGTTCATGTTCGATATTGAAAGCGATTTTGGCAGGGATATAGACCCGTTCGTTAGCAATTTGAATACGGAACGGCTTGCCCTCTTCCAGACAGTCTGCCAGACGACGCAGTTTCTGGACAGTTTGTTTGATGGTGTACTTTTTTTCGATGTCGCGTGCTTTTTTCTTCTTGGCCATAAACGTTCTCCTGATTAAATAATTGTTTTTTATTATTAAACGACTAACTATCCCTTCTGTTTCGAGTTTTCCAGCGATTTTTCCCATTCAGAAATTTTTTCAAGCCGTTTAATGATGTCAAGGTGCTGCGTACAGGCCATCTCGCATCGGCCGCACTGCACACAATCCGCTGCTTTCTCTTTACTATCGGCAAGCAGCAGCCATTTCCGTTGAAAACCAAGGTGTTCGATCATTTCCCTTTCGGTTTTGTTCGTCAGCAGCTTCTCATTGTAATACTGCATAAAGTTAGAAATCGGAATATCAACCGGGCACCGCCCCATACAGTAGCCGCACCCGGTACAGAGCGCATCCATATTATTCGTAATATGTCCCCGAATACGTTTAATATCTTCGTCTGTAAACGGTTCGGCCTTGTCGGCTATTTTACAGGCCATGTCAACATGCTCTTTCGTAGTAAATCCGTTTAGTGTAATCGTGATCTGCGGACAACTGATACAAAACCGCAGCGCTGCTTCCGTGGGTGTTTCGCCTTCATCTGCAAGAAAAGCCAGTGACTGTTCATTTTGCGGAATAATTCCCCCTGCCAATGGATTCATGGCTACGACTCCGAGTCCTGCCTTGTGTGCGGCCTGCACGCCTTCCCAGCGATACAGAAAGTTTAGAATATTCACGCCAAGCAAGACACCCTCAAATTCATCCTTGCTGATTAAATCCCCCACTTCCGGCCCGCGCAGATGTGTCGAAACCACAATGTGTTTGATCTTTCCCTGCTCTTTGCATTTCAGCAGTCCATCGTATTGACCACCCGGTTTCATAGCAAGTTCATACTCACTCCACCGGCGGACACACCAGACATGGTAAAAGTCAATCGTATCGGTATTCAGTAGTTTGAGGGACTTATCCACATGCCCAATCGCCTTGTCAGCCGTATCAAAGTCCTCCGGCATCCCCTTGGTGGAAACATAAAAATCCTCACGTTGAGCCGCCATCTGCTTGATCGCAATGCCAAAAATATCCTCACTTTGGTCTTCGCAATACATCGGAGCGGTGTCCAGGTAATTAATGCCCTGATCAACCGCATACCGAAGAATCTCAGCATTCTTCTCTTTGGACTGCTTAATATCAAACCGCATTCCGCCAAATCCAACGGCACTGACTTTGAGTCCGGTTTGTCCGTAAGTTTTATAAATCACGACGTATCCTTTCAACGTTGATTCGTCACATTCTATAACATTCATCGAGTCGTTTCAATTCTTTTCGATATATGTTACGGATGCCATAGAATCCCT
>CALETL010000092.1 GCA_937920485.1 uncultured Phycisphaerae bacterium | reverse complement strand
AAGACCCAACTATCCAGACTGGCTGAGACATGGTTGTTTGGCCGTGGTGTACTCGAAGGGGATAAACTGACCAGTTATTACGAAGTTCAGCGGGGCGAGTTACTGCAGAATATTGCCAAGCGGCACAAAGTACCGTATGAGATGTTAATGCAGATCAACGGGATTTCCCGTCCGGAATTACTTCAGGCCGGAAAAACGATCAAGGTAATTAACGGCCCATTCAATGCTGTGGTGTATAAACACAGCTTTACAATGGATCTGTATCTGAAAAACAAATATGTCAAAACGTATCGTGTTGGCCTGGGCAGAACCGAACACGAGACACCCACGGGTCGTTGGCGGGTGAAAGGCGACGGGAAACTGGATAATAAACCTACGTGGACGGACCCGGATACTGGCAGAACCTATGTCGGCAACGACCCCGATTACCCGCTGGGCTCACGCTGGATAGGTCTGGAAGGGCTTGAAGGCGATGCCGAGGGACGGACTGGCTTTGCAATTCATGGGACCAAGGATCCCGAATCCATCGGGACACGTTCCTCGCGCGGATGCATCCGGCTCTTTAATGGACATGCGATTGAAGTGTATAACCTGCTGTACGGCGGGGTATCTGAAGTACTGGTAAAGGATTAAAGTACTCTAATACGGACCCAAAGGGTCTCAGGGTTACAATGGATTGATGGAGCGACCGGTTTTGCGACCGGAAGCGTTTATTACGGATGATAAACAAAACCCTGCAACATGGAAAGGTGCGATACTGGGCCTTGATCTTTTCGGTCGCGGCGCATGCGACGACACTGGCTGTTTTTACGGGTGTCAAACTGTCTGGCCGGATGAATGAAGAAAGCCCGCAGCGGCCAGCGCTGAATGTGCAGGTGATTGAACGTGTTATGACTCAGCCGGCACCAAGGCCCAAACCCCGGATTGAGCCGATCCCCAAACCGGTGGCCCGTCCGGAACCCGAACAGCCGCCGTTGATCGCTGAACCGGTAGAGCCGGAAGGAACCAAAACCCCCGAACCCGCAGATTCGATGATCGACGAAGTGCCCCCTGTGGTTCATGAAGTGGAATTCTTCGGACAAAAAAGCATCGTTCAGAGAATTTGTTATGTAGTGGATTGTTCCGGCAGCATGTACGGTCAGATGTATCAAGTCAAAGAGCAATTAAAAACGTCGATCCTGAAACTGAATTCACAACAGGCCTTTTCAGTGGTGTTTTTCATGGAGGGACAAAAGATATTAACGACCGGCAACGGGTCGCTGGAACCGGCGACTGCTACGGTCAAGTCAAAGGCGATCAAGCTGATTGATTCGGTTCGTCCCGGCGGTTCCACAGATGCTGAACATGCCCTCCAATGGGCCATGCAGTTAAAGGATACAGAAGGCAGCCGCCCCGAGGTGGTTTATTTCCTGACCGATGGGTTTGATCTGGATTCGCAGAGCTCGGCCCTGTTCGTCAAAAGAGTCAATCATCTGAGGGGTTCGCTTGTTCCCGGCGCGACACTGCATACCATTGGTTTCTGGCCTCAGCCAAGGGATCGCCAAATGCTCCGGCAACTGGCCAGCAATGCCAATGGCGAATTTATCGAGATCAACTAAACAACTTCAAAATTGTATTTTTAATTGGGCAAGAATCGATTACACAAGTTCTCTGGTGAAACAATATTCCCTAGCTGAAACACTCAGTATTCAGCTTTACATTATAATATTGTAAGCTTACAATGGCATCATAAGTAATTGTGTAATTGTTACTGGT
Organism: uncultured Phycisphaerae bacterium; assembly: GCA_937920485.1. Lineage (GTDB taxonomy): Bacteria > Planctomycetota > Phycisphaerae > Sedimentisphaerales > Anaerohalosphaeraceae > 4572-13. The sequence continues at coordinate 2,299 of CALETL010000092.1, read as the reverse complement.
ATCATTCTGTAGAAGCCCATAGGGCTTCAATAATAATAGCCGCGGGTGTAGAGAGCGAAGCGATCGGAACCCGTGGTTAGTTGCGTAACAGTGTACGACCCCATAGGGGTCGAATAACGAAATAGCGCATTGTATCGTCGGGATGTTTTATTCAACCCCTATGGGGTTGTAGATTTTTTGTGTGACTATTACCACGGGTTCCGGCCTTTGGCCTCCACCCGCGGCTATTATTGTCATGACCCCTTCAGGGTCTGATGAGGAATAATTGTATGAATAATTACAAAAAAACTAATGCGGTTTTCAATAAAGTGATACCATTAGGGGTGTTTCTTGCCTGTTCCTCTCTGGCTTTAGCAGAGCAGCTCGCATCTGAAACGGCGGGTACGTTTTATCGTCAGTTCTTTGTTTCCGGCGGCCCTATTGTCTGGTTTATTCTGCTGCCGATGTCTGTTGTCACCGTTTATCTGGCGGTGGATTTATTGGTGACCATCCGCCGCAGCCGTTTGCTGCCGCCGGGACTAAGCAGCGATATGGCCACCCATGCGATGCGGCACGGGATCAGTTCGCTGTTTACCAGTTTCGAAGGCCAAACGGATCTGATCAGTCGTTCGGTTTTGCGATCGATCGATCAGGGACGTCAACTTGGCGGCTCGGTTGAGTCCATTCGTCAGTATGCCGCCGAAGCTCTTCAGGAACGCGGCCTTCAATTAATGCGAAAGGCACAATGGTGCCAGATCATTGGTTCCGTCGCCCCGATGGTGGGCCTGTTCGGAACGGTTTTCGGGATGATCAGGGCGTTCAATCTGTTGGGCCAGGGCACCGAGGGTCCGCGTTATGAATTGCTGGCCGATGCGATTTCCGTCGCACTGGTTACGACGTTTTGGGGTCTGCTGGTGGGAATTCCGGCGTTGTTTTTTTACGGTGTGTTCCAGACACGGATCGAGGCATTCATCAGCGAAGCGGCGATAGAAACCGATTCTCTTTTGGGTCGTCTTCTCGAAAATGGTGCCGCATCGAAAAAACAAGCCCAACGTCATCCGACAAGTGACCCACTGCCTGTGAAAGAGGCCCGCGAATAGGTGCCCTATGCGTCCATTTAAATACAAACGCCTGTTTGAAGCAGAAACATTTGATATGACCCCGATTATCGATGTGGTGTTTCTGCTGATCATTTTCTTTATGCTGGTGGCTCAGTTTATCGTTGCCGAACAATACAAGGTCAGTGTGCCCGATGCGATCAAAACGGCCCACGCCCGCGATGCAGAAGAAGAACTCCCATTGACGATCACGGTCATGCCTGACCGGCAGCAGGGCATTACATGTGCGGTCGGCGCCGAAAAACTGGCGGCCGTTAAAGGCAAAGACATGAAGATGCTGATCACCTCGTCGATCAATGATTACCTTGCCAAAAACGAGCAGGTCGATAAGACTGTTCGTCTGCGATGTGATCGCGCGGTCTCATTCGGCCAGGTCAAATACATCCTCTCCGGCATCTCCCAAAGCCGCGCCGAAAACCTCGATTGGGCGGTTTTGAGTGAATAAGCCCACCAAAACAAAACCCCGTAAGTCCTTATATTTCAATTAGATAAAAAATATTCAAATATATTTATAATTTTCCGTTGACATTAAGATTACACTTGTAATACTTGTAGATATTACAAATGTAATTCTTGAAAGGGACAGGAATGAGCGACATGCCGAAAATTACGGAAGCTGAATGGGCCGTCATGAAGGTCTTCTGGCAAAAATCTCCACGAACAGCCAATGAGGTGATCGATGCACTGGACGGTTCCGGCTGGAATCCGAAAACAATTCGTACTTTGATCATCCGCCTGCAGAAAAAGAACGCGCTGGATTTTGAAAAGGACGGGCGCCAGCATCGATATTACCCGCTTGTGCAAGAGCATGAATGTGTTCGGCAGGAAACGCAGTCGCTGCTGAGCCGTGCGGGCACCACAGCACTGAAGCCCATGCTGGCGGCATTTCTGCAGGAGCAGACGCTTTCGGACAAGGAAATTGAGGAACTCAAACAGATATTGAATACCAAAAAGAATAACCAGTAAGGAGCTAAAAATGTTTATCTTCCCACAACAATTTATGGATGTTTTTCAATGGCTGATTCGAAGCTCGTTTCATGCGACGATTTTGCTGCTGATCATTCTGCTGGTAAGGGCTGTCGTTAAAAAGAAGTTTCGTTTTCAGATGGTGTACTGGTTGTGGATGCTGCTGCTGTTGCGGCTGATCTGGCCGTTGAATCTGCAGACCACCTTCAGCGTGTTTAACCTGATCCCGCAGGGGG
>CALETL010000091.1 GCA_937920485.1 uncultured Phycisphaerae bacterium | reverse complement strand
GCCAATAATGATACTATATCAAACTACCTGATGCAGATGAATAATCTTTCGACTGACGAACAGTATATGCAAAAAGCGATTGATCAGGCCTATATCGCCGAAGAAAATGGTGATGTGCCGATCGGTTGTGTCATCGTTCATGAGAACCGCGTTATCGCCAAGGCCTACAACCAGCGGGAACAACTCAACGACCCCACCGCACACGCAGAAATTATCGCCCTGACGCAGGCATCAGAATTCATCGGAAACTGGCGATTGCACGGATGTACGATCTATGTTACTCTGGAGCCATGTCCGATGTGTGCGGGAGCGCTTGTATTAGGTCGGCTGGATCGGTTGGTTTACGGAACCAACGACCCTAAAACCGGTGCCGTAAAATCACTTTATAACATCGTACAGGATGAACGACTCAATCACCGGCTGAACGTAACCAGCGGTGTACTTGAGGATGAATGTAAAAAACAACTTCAGGATTTTTTTCAGAGGCGTAGAGTAGAGAAATCCTTACAATAACACACTATATATATGAAATTTTCAAAATTCGCAGATAAGTTTGCAAACCAATCCGGTATCGGTATGTTAATGGATGATTTGGGAAATGCACTGCAGCCCGGCCAGCAAGTGTACATGCTCGGCGGCGGCAATCCGACCCCGATCCCCGCCGTTCGACAATTCTTTCATAAGAACATGCAGGATCTACTGCAAGACGGAGATGCCTTTGACCGGGCAATCGGTAACTATGATCCTCCACAGGGTAATCCCCGTTTCATTAAGGCGCTTTCAACGCTGTTGAAAAACCAGTTTGGCTGGGATATATCGGAAAAAAATATCGCCCTGACTCATGGCAGCCAGCAGGCCTTTTTTATTTTGTTCAATATGCTCGCCGGTCCCTATCCCGACGGCAATCGAAAGAAAATCCTTTTCCCGCTTGCCCCGGAATACATCGGTTATTGCGATGTTGGGCTGGAACCGGATCTGTTCGAGTCCGCTCTGCCGTCCATCGAGATCCAGGATGAGTTGTTCTTTAAGTATCACATCAACTTTGACACCCTCAATGTAGGTGATAATATTGGTGCGATCTGCGTTTCACGTCCCACCAACCCAACCGGTAATGTTCTGACGGACGAAGAGGTGAAAAAGCTGGCACAGATCGCAAAAGAAAAACAAATCCCCCTGATCATTGACAACGCTTACGGCAAGCCGTTCCCCGATATTATTTATACCGACGTAAATCCCCATTGGGATTCGAATACAATTGTCTGTATGAGTTTATCAAAACTGGGATTGCCGGGCACACGCACCGGCATTGTAATCGGGCCCGAGGATGTCATTGACCGCATCACGCGAATGAATACCGTACTGACACTATCGCCGGGCGGCGTAGGGACGGCCATCGCCGCAAACATCATCGAGGATGGACAGGTACTCGAAATCAGTGAACAGTTTATCAAGCCCTTCTATGAGCAGAAAAAGGATTTTGCGATTGAATGCGCCAAGCAATATTTTACCGGTTTTGACTTTGCCATTCATCAGCCGGAAGGGTCCTTCTTTTTGTGGGTCTGGTTCAAGGATCTGCCTGTCTCAAGCCATGAATTTTATCAACGTCTGAAAAAACGAGGGGTGATTGTGGTTTCGGGGAGCTATTTTTTCTTTGGACTCAACCAACCTCATCCGCATCAGGATCAATGTTTGAGGATCAATCACGCCCAGGACAGGGAAGTGGTCGAAAAAGCATTTCAGATCATTGCCGAAGAAGCCAGACATCTTTGTAGCTGATTGGCTTTAGGATCGCTCATCGGCAAACGCACGGTCCGGCTCAAATACATAAACTCTACCTTTTCCGGCCTGTTTGGCGCCATAGAGAGCACGGTCCGTGGCTTTTGTAACATCCTCCGCACTTTTTTCGCCGTCGTATTGACCTACCCCCACACTGATGGACAAAGGAATTCGGTGCTGCTCCCAAAGCATCGGGGTTCCGGTTGTCATATTAACCATACGCTCGGCAACAACAACCGCGTCATCAAGCAGCGTATTAGGAAGAACAACGGCAAATTCATCCCCGCCGTAACGGGCCGCGATGTCGATCTGTCGGATACAGGCACTGATACGTCTGGCAATTTGTTTGATTGCCATATCGCCTGCTCGATGGCCATAACTGTCATTGATGGGCTTGAGATCATCAATATCGATCATGACAATGGACAGTTTGCCGCCATACCGCTGTGCACGGCGAAGCTCTATTTCAAGTGTTTCATAAAACATGCGATGATTCAGCATCCCCGTCAGGCCGTCCGTTTTGGCCTGATGCTGTGTTTTTTCAAATAAGCTGATATTCCCGATCGAAGCGCCAATCAACTGACGGAACAATTCAACCACCGCGATCTGGTCTTTCGTAAAGGCTGTTCCATCGCTTTTATCGCTTAAATTCAAGACACCAACAACTCTGCCATGACAAATCAGCGGCGCAATGATGCATCCCTTCGTTTGATAGTTCTGCGAAAAAACACGATGGGTTTTATGCATATTCGGTGTTCTGTGTGATTCCACATCATCGATGATCAGCAGTTCCTTGCTGCGAACCGCAGCCACCATCGGCGAAGGCGGATTCTGATTTAGGGAAACAATATTGTTAATCAGAAACGGATGATTGTTTTTTTCGAGATGGAGAATATCACTGTTTTCATCGAGAATATACAAAGACGCAAGTTTAGCATCAACGAGCTTTGAAATCTCATGAATACAAATATCAGCAATTCGTTTCACATCCAAACAATTAATCTTCTTCGCAAGCGGGGTGATAATGTCTAACTGGCGGTTCTGAACAATACATTCATTTGCCGTCTGATCTGGTTCTGTTTTTATTTTTTCGCTCATTGCCTGCTGTCGTTTTAAGTTATTCTCTTGCTGTACATACCTTTGTCCGGTTCATGCCGTCAATCATCTTTTTGTATATCGGAAGATAAGGGGCATCCTTTAACGGCCTTTCGAGATTTTACACAAAAAGCCTCCCGCGCAGTCAGTAGATCAGGTGTATTACAGATGCCCTCTAAAATAACGACATTTTGAGCTAAAATTCGATATATTATCAGGCCCAAACAGCAATTTTCGTGAAACACTCTGCTCATTGAAGCGTCTTTAGAGTTGACGCGGTCCAATGTATCAAGTATGGTCTGCCAAAAGGTGATTTTTAAGGAGTTTGCCATGCCGTGTATTGTATTGATTGTGGTTTTGGTTATCGGGTTATTCATACCGGTGATGATGTATAACACGCTGGTCGGAAAGCAAAACCAGATTCACAACATTTTCGGGACAATGGACGCCCTGCTGAAAAAACGCTGGGATCTGATCCCCAATCTCGTCTCGACGGTCAAGGGCTATGCCGACCATGAGCGGGGCCTGTTTGAAGCCGTCACCGAAGCCCGATCCAAGGCCCAAAAGGGCCAGCTCAATGAGGACCAGCAGGTCGGGCTGGAGAATTCCTTCATGCAACTCCTGGGCGTGGTTCGGGCGACCGTGGAGAACTACCCCGACCTGAAGGCCTCCGACAACTTCATGCACCTGCAGCGCACGCTCAACGAACTGGAAGAGCAGATCTCCGCCGCCC
>CALETL010000090.1 GCA_937920485.1 uncultured Phycisphaerae bacterium | reverse complement strand
GGCAGGTTAGTTTGTCCGTTTTAGTGCAGTTAATCACGTTGGCCGGGTTAATCCTGGGGAGCTGGGTAAACCTGCAAAGACAGCTCGACATCGTCAGCCACGATGTTAAACAACTGCTGACAGCACAGGAAAAATTCTGCGACAAACTCGAAACCTTACAGGAACGCACCATCGCACAGGAGTATCGGCTGCGAACAATAGAACGGAAAAAATGAAATTTTAAGAAATGTTATGGCATAAAAGACCGATTTTCTTTATTATCAAAGTTAGAAAACTTAAACCCATCTAAAGGAGGCATTATGGAAGAGATACTTGAACCTCAGGAAGTGTCACAGGAATCATCGGATCCCAACGAATCTGTTCTTACACCGCAACAAAATCGGCAGATTCAGCTGGTTGAAACGGAAAAACAATTCGAGCGAGGCATCAGCTGGTTCTACTGGATTGCGGGTTTGTCGCTGGTCAATTCGGTTCTCTGGTTGACGGGAGCGGAGTGGAGCTTTATCATCGGGCTGGGGGCGACGCAAATGGTTGATGCGATTGTACTGGGGCTTTCAGAAGAAATGCAGCTTGGCAATGCAATCAAATATGTGGCGTTTGGGGTCGACTTGCTCATTGCGGGCATCTATGTGCTGATTGGTTTTCTGGGACTGAAGCGAATCAAGGCAGTCATTATTGTGGGTATGGTTTTCTATACGCTCGACGGGCTGATTTTTCTGCTGGTCGGTGACTATCTGAGCATTGCGTTTCACGGTTACGCGTTGTTCTGTATCTTCGGCGGACTGAAGGCACTGAAGCAATTGCCTCCGAAGCAGGTCGTTCAATGTCAGGCCGCCGATGACGGACCGTTTCTACAGGAGCTTTGATGTAAGGGCTAAATTACATTGCATCTTCGTTGCGAATTTAACTGCCTACTGGGCTTCGATTGAAGGAAAAGACGACTTTTGCTTTTGTGGGTTTTCCGCCGATCTCCAGGACGGGGTAGGCGAGAAAGTTGATTGGGCCGGATTCCGGACCCGGGTCAAGCACGAGGTCTCTGCCGCGGCTCAGTTCCACCCTATTGGCCGGATGGTGGCCGAAATAGTAAGTGGACAAGGGGGAACACTTATCGCCCTCGCTGATATCGACGGGCCACCACTTGCCGTCGGTGTAGAACTCCGCCCAGCAATGATAGCCATCCGCGGCGCCCTCATCCCGTGCTGATGGAATAGCGACACCGATAGCGAAGCGTGCGGGAATGTCCACGGCCCGGCACAAGGCGATAAAGAGCGAATGAAAATCGGTGCAGTTGCCGTGGCGTGCGTCGCAGGCAAAGACGGCATCGCCCTGGCCCCAACCCTCGCCGGCCTTGGCATAGCGCATTGTTTTAATGACATGGTCATACAGAGCGCGGGCACGCACAAGGTCGCCGGTTTTGCCCTTAACGGCATCTTCGGCAATCGTACGGAAGCGGTCGTCGGCGGGCACCCTGTTTTCGGGATTGAGATATTGCTTCGGGTCGTCAGCTTTTGATTCATACACGCCTTTTTCAAGACGGTGTACCTGGCAGCGGATCTCGATGGTCTTGCCGCTGTCTTCGGCGTCCAGATTGAGGAACATGACCGTATTTCCATGTTCGACATCTTTTAGCATTTGATGTTCGCCGGGCGTGGTGATGGATGTGACCTCAACCGTCTGAAAAGCGTCCGTTGTCGGGATGGGAATCCACATGCGCGCGGCATCGGTTAACTGAGGCAGTGTCGCCTGATAGAGAAACTCGAACTGATCGCTGCCTTTGATGGCGCCGAGCACTTCCGGCGGGGCGTCATCGACCTCTATCCGATGCCAGGTCTTGTCACGCTTTTGCTTCCAGACATAATTCGGCTGGCCGTTGAACTTGTGGACGGTCGTTTCGGTGACAGTCATATTGCCCGGGTCGCCGGCAAGGAAGAAATCCACATCATACACATCGCCGTCGGGGGTTGCCATATCGATGCAGGCAAAATGCTCGCGCGGCCCCAGGTTGGCCAGATACTCGGTGTGGACACGAACCAGTTTGAGTTTTAGCTCTTTGCCTTCGTGATCGAGAATATAAAATCCATTGCCGCGTTGAGTTTGCTCGTCGATGTGTTTTTCGATGCCGGCCTGGATATCGGCCGTGATCACATTCGGCACAGAGGCCGCAGCGTCCTGTTCTATCTCCGGCGACTTGTCACAGCCTACAACTACAATGCAGACCACAAGCGCCGCTGGTATTAACGTTCGCCAGTTCATAATCGTTCTCCCATTCCATAACCGCATTCGGCTGCCAAAATCGAATTATTTCGGGTGCTCAGTCGGGTGCTCAGTTGGATGCTCAGCGGCTTTTTTCTCCACAGCTTCCTTAGCTTCTTCAACTTTTTCAGCTGCTTCATCAACGGCCTTGGAACCACAGCACTTTGAGGGGTCTTCACCACAGCATGCCTTTTCTGCTTCTTTAGCTGCATCATCAGTCTTGGAACCGCAGCATTTTGATGCATCTTCACCACAGCAGGCTTTGGCTTTCGGATGGTCGCCGGTGGGGTGGTCGCCCTTTTTCTCACAGCCCATGAGCGTCAAGGCGAGCACAGCAATAGAGACAAACAAGGTTAGTAGAAGTGTTTTGCGGATGTTCATTGTGTTTCTCCTGTCCAGTTTAGAGTTCGTCACTTTTTTATGACATTAAACCTCTTACATATCAAATGTATCAACTTACTCGGGTAAGTCAAGGAGTAATACTCGGTTGGCGGCGAAATGTTCGTTTATTTGGAAAAAAAGAGGGGAAATATTAAAAACCACGGATTTCGCGGATTTGACAGGGGAGATTTGCCCAAGCCCGGAGGGCATAAACAAATATACAATTTACAATCACCAATTTTCAATTTAAAGAAAGGAGCGTTAACAGTGAACAGTCAACAGTTATCAGCAATCAGTATTTTAATGGCAGCCATGTTATTAATCAGTGGGTGCGAGAGTTTTCGCTACGCCGCGACGGAGGCGCAGAAGGAAAATGCCTGGCTGCATCGAGAGGTTTGCGCCGCCGCGGCGGAAACAGCGGTCGATGAAAACGCATCGCAGAGGTTATGCGATTTGACATCGCTGGCCCATGGACAGAGCGGGGCGTTTGTGATGGATTATGGTTTGCCGGAGGTGGCCAGTAATTCTCGTTGTGCTATAAACCCCTCCGGCCTTACGGCCACCTCCCCTTCGCAGGGGAGGAGCTTTTGGCCCTTAGCAGAGGGAGAGTTTCAGGAAGTCCTGACACGAGCGAAGCATGATTCGATGCAAAAGCCGGATATATTTGAAATGGCTGACGGTCTAATGGAATTTGGTATTGCGATTGCCGGTCTTGTTGGCGGTGTGTACGGCATTCGCATTGCGGGTTATCTGAAACAGGCGCGCGAAAAGTCCAAGGCGCTTAAGGAGATCGTCGAAGGTAATGAATTGTTCAAGCAGTTGTATCCCGAACACGCCGACCGCTTCAAAGACGCTCAGCAGAAACAGTCACCGCTGACAAAACAGATCGTAACACATCTAAAGGCGGGCTGATGATATAACCACTGAGGACACCGAAGACACTGATTT
>CALETL010000089.1 GCA_937920485.1 uncultured Phycisphaerae bacterium | reverse complement strand
TCGAATACTCACCATATCTTGGCCGGATGGGCGTCGGCAAGGTGGTTAACGGCACCCTGAAAGTCAATGAGAGCATAGTGGTTGCTAAACGGGACGGCTCGCTTACCCCGGTCCGGATCTCCAAGATCTTCCGTTTTGAATGCGACCAGAAAATTCCAACCGACCAGGCTGGAGTCGGTGAGATAATTGCAGTAGCCGGTACCGAAGAAATAACAGTCGGCGTAACCTTTACCGATCCCGAAAATCCGCAACCACTGCCGTTGATCGATATCGACCCGCCGACCCTGTCGATGAATTTTATTCCCAATGACTCACCCTTTGCCGGTTTGGAAGGGAAATTCGTCACCTCCAGGCATATTGAGGCCAGACTGAGCAAAGAGACCCTCTCCGATGTCGCCCTGGTGGTTAAACCCTTAACAGACGCCGTTGGCTACCGGGTTTCAGGCCGGGGCGAACTGACCATTGAAGCCAAACTTGCTCTGGATGTCAGATATGTCGAAACAGCGGGTTTTTTGACGGATGTCAAAATTGTCATGGCGACTATCGGGCTTGTATTTGGTAAATCAAGTATCTATGAAAAACAATACTCAGAAACACAGCAAACACGGGGGGACAATTCTGGTTGACATAGCCCTTGAATCCAATTTCAGATAATTGTAAAATAGTTATGTAAACACAGAGAAGACATGTGGTGCCTTAAACCTCAGTATGAAAAATACTAACGATTGAGGATTGAAGACTGAAGACAAATAATAATACATGGTATCGATGCGGATTGCATTTTGAATGCACCGGTTGCGGCAATTGTTGTGCCGGGCCGGAAGAGGGATATATCTGGATTGTCAAAAAAGAGGTCGAGTTTCTGGCCGAACATCTCGGGATGACCGTCGAACAAGTCAAAAGAAAACACCTCAAACGTATTGGATTAAAGCACAGCATTAAAGAGGACCGCGCAACCAAAGACTGCATCTTCCTGACGATCGAAAAGGATGGATGCCGTGGTTGTGCGATTTATTCGGTAAGACCCAATCAATGCCGAACCTGGCCGTTCTGGTCATTTAATCTCCATACGCCGGAGCAGTGGAACATGGCTGCGGCCCGATGCCCAGGCATTAACCGGGGACGGCTCTATTCGTATGAAGAGATCGAACGAATCAAAAATCAGAAATCCTGGTGGAAAGATTGAACGAACCTGCCCAAATTATTCAGGAAGTTGATACCATCTACCACTGGCTTGATGAACAGATTTCCGGCCTGAAGCAGCCATGTGATGCCTGCGGAGACTGTTGCGATTTTGAATCATTCGGCCACAAACTTTACGTTAGCACGCCGGAGTTAATATATTTTCAACATCATCTTGGCTCGAATATTAAAGAAATGATAACCGGCATCTGCCCCTATCGTATTAAGGGTAAATGTACTGTCTATCCATACCGCTTTTCCGGATGCCGCATTTTCTGCTGTAAAGGCGAGGATGAAAAACAAAATAAACTTTCCGAAAAAATTGTTCGAAAATTCAAAATCTTATGCGATGAATACGGCACCCCATACCACTATGTTTATCTGAAGAGCGGATTAGAAATGATGAGCAGGGGTCCGGAATTCAAAATAATGAATTAAGAATTCAAAATTACCGTGGTCGCGGGATACTGTCTCCCGGCCATCGTAGTTCAATATTTTTAGCGGTTCCCTGAAGGGTATCGTTGTGTTCCATAAAGTATTCGTATAACCCTGCCAATTTTTCTCTTTCCTCTGCTTCGACATGATCGATTGCCTGTCCCCATGCGGCACCCCAGTATACTTTCGTACCGTCCTTGACGTTTAAAATGATGTGGGCCTTGTCAGTGGATTTACTTTTACGTCCGTTAAAGTTGGCAACATCAATACTTTCGATTTCACTCAGCAGGGGCTTCTCAGGTATCTTATCACCCGGCGAAACAGTTTCTTTGTCCTTTCTTTTTTCTTGTTCCTGCCGAAAGTGCAGATCCATCATGTACAGCAGGTCCAACAGTTTCACTGCTGCTTTAGCATCTTCAGCGATCCATGTCATCCCGGGCTCCGGCGCCTTAGACGATGTTCCTTTGATTTCAACAACAGGGACAGCCGTTATCGGGATATAATTCATGATCGTCATATCATCGGCCACATAGGCCTTATAATTCCTGGAACCAACAAGCCCGACGGGCCTTCGATATTCGGCGTACACGTCGATACGATTGGGTTCTGTATGAACGGCGACATTTTTGAACCAGGCAACTGTGCCTAATTTTTGAGAGATCGTTTGTGCTGAATGAGCATCCAAAGGGAACGTGGCTCCACCGAGAATATCTTCGATCCAGTCTTTCCATTCCTGATTCAGCCAAATCGGGGGCTTCTTGAATACCACGATGCCTTCGGGTGTCTCATTTTTGGCGGCTGTCTTAACGTAGTGATCCATATAGATGAGCCCCACGGCCCCGCCGCCTGCCAGAATTGTCAGAAACAGGATCGTTAGAGCGATTTTCAGTCCTGTCATAAATGACGGGCGGTCTTTGCTTTTACGTCTTTTTTTCTTTTTAGAAAAAAAACCGCCAAACCCGCCCGTTTTTTTTCTGGTTGTCTTTTTCTTTCTCGCCATATTTATAGTATCTCAGATTTGAGATTTCAAATTTCAGATTGATAATCGTTCCACGCCGCTTCAACGATCTTCTTACACACCTGCGGCGTGTCAATGCCCGCTTTCTTTGCCGCCATCGGGATGAGCGAATGGCTCGTAAATCCCGGCAGCGTGTTAATCTCCAGTATATATGGGATGCCCGGTTTTGTTAAGATAAAATCCACGCGGCCCCAGTGGCGACACCCCAATTCCCTAAAACACATCAGTGCATCCTGTTGAATCTCTTTAATCAATTCACTGTCGTCGATGGTGTCGAACAGATACTCAGTCGCATCACTTTCATACTTCGCCTGATAATCATAAAATGTCGTTTTACTGCGGATCTCGATGATGGGCAGGGGGGTTTCGTTCAGAATGCCGACAGTAATTTCCTGACCCGGGATGAATTCTTCGATCATACAGTCACCGTATTGGGCAAAACACCCAACGGCGCTGGCCGCGGCTGTTTCAACGGTATCGGTGATCGTAACGCCGACGCTGCTGCCTTGTTTGACCGGCTTGATGACGAATTTGTCGGCCAGCTTTTCCAGCATGGGAATAAGGTTTGATTCGGTGTCGTCAGAGTGAACGATCAAATGTTTGGCGACAGGCAGATTTGCATGGAAAAAGGCCTGTTTGCCAAGCAGTTTGTCAAATGATTTTCGGCTGGATTCAGAGCCGGAGCCGGTAAAACAAAGGTTTCGCTTTTCCAGCATCGCTTGCAGCTGACCGTCTTCACCGAATTGACCATGCAGAATCGGAAAGAACACATCGATTGATGAATCGTCCAGGATTGACGTATTGTCCGGCGCAATATCAAAAAACACCGTTTCAAGGCCCGCCTTCTGAAGGGATTCGTAAACATTTTTCCCGCTTTGCAAGCTTACTTCACGCTCAGAACCGACCCCGCCGGCCAAAACTGCGATTTTTAATTCTGATAATTCTTTTTGCATGTAATTAATATCGGCGAATGTTTAAGAGGGTCGTGAGAATTCTTCATTCATCATTCAAAATTCAAAATTCCATCATTACCACATTTCAATTTCGAGTTCCAGCTCCACATCAAAGGTATCTCTAACCTTTGTTTGGATCAGTTCGATGAGTTTTTTAACGTCACTGCTGCTGCATCCCTTTTCCGTAGTAATAAAGTTGGCGTGTTTTTCACTGACCACTGCGCCGCCCATCTGGGTCCCTTTAAGTCCGGCCCGGTCAATCAGCGCTCCGGCGCTCATCCCGCGGGGGTTCTTGAAGATACAACCGGCATTTTTCGTGTTCAGCGGCTGGGAATTTTTCTTATAGATCCACACTTCCTTGACGGTTTTCAGCATAGCGTCCGGGTCCGATTCTGTTAGCTCGATGGTTGCTTTCAGCACGACCGGCGCCGTCACATTCACCCATCGGTAATCAAACACCAGTTCGGGTTTTTCTTTTTCAAAGATATTGCCCAGTTTGTCCATGACAGTAACGCTTCGGACCGATGACCCGATATCGCCGAAACTGCCGCCCGCATTCATCCGCACCGCACCGCCAACCGATCCCGGAATGCCGGTTAACGCTTCAAGGCCGCTCAAGCCCTTGCGGACCGAATCCAATACCAGTTTATTCAGGTTCGCTCCCGCCCCTGCAACAAGGGTATTAACAGTGAATTCGAAACTGCAGAATTCCTCCGCCTCCAGCTTCAAAACCACACCGCGCACGCCCTCATCGCCAATCAGCAGATTTGACCCGAATCCCAAAACCCGGAAGGGAACGTCATTTTCACGGCAGCGGAGAATGACGGCCTTAAGCTGCTCGGTATTTTGCGGCCGGACCAGAAAATCCGCGTTGCCGCCTAATCCATACCAAGTATAGCTGCCCAGGGAGCAATTTTCATTAACGATGTCTTCTAAACCACTGAATATACTCATCTGCGACCTTCCAAATCGTTCCGGCGCCCATGGTCACAACCAAATCGCCGTCTTTGACATTATTCTTTAAGTGTTCAAGAATACCCGAAAATTCATTGATAAACAAGGCCTCACAACCCTGCTGGCCGATCTGCTCCACCAGCGTCTCGGCATTGACCTTACTCTTGCTTTCGGCGGTGTCCCGCACGAAATAGATTTCCGGTACAATTGTTATATCGGCAAGCTTAAAGCTTTCTGCAAAATCATCAAGCAAAAAACGGGTCCGGCTGTACTGATGCGGCTGAAAAATGCACCAAAGCCGCTTGGGGGCATACTTTTCACGAATGGCTTTCAGTGAAGCCCGGATTTCCGTGGGATGGTGAGCATAATCATCCAGAATTGTGATCCCGTCGACTTGAGCCTTCAGCATCAACCGCCGGTCAAGGCCCGTAAATCTGCCCAGATGTTCGAGGATGCTTTCGGTATCGAGCCCCGCATGAACACACGTTGCCGTAACCGCTAGGGCGTTCAGGACGTTAAATTCACCGGGCAGGGAAATATGAGGCCGTCCCAGTAAGTCGTTCTTGTGGTAAAGGTCAAATTCGTAACTACCGTTAACGAGTGCTGGATTACGGGCGATGAAATCGCAATGCGCATCTAACCCGTACAAGAGGGTGCTCGGCTCATTTTTAAACCGCCGGAGTACCCGTGCAACGTTCTTATCCTGCCCATTGGCGATCAAAACGCCGCCGTTCTTGACGCCGGAGGCAAACTCCGCAAATGCATCGACAATGTCGTCTTCATCACGGTAATAATCCAGATGGTCTTGTTCGATGTTCAGCAGAACTGCGGCACTCGGGTGCAGATTCAGAAAGCTGCGGTCGTATTCACACGCCTCTGCAACAAAAACCGTCCCATTGCCAACGCCGCTGGAGCTGCCTAATTGTGGAATATCCGCCCCGACAATATAGTTGGGTTCCTGTCCGACCTGCTGAAGGACATAAGCCAGCCAGCCGCTGGCGGTGCTTTTGCCGTGGGTTCCCGCCACAGCAATACCCGAATAACTGTCCATCAACCGCCCAAGCATCTCGGCGTATTTGTAGATTGGAAGTCCCAATTCAGAGGCCCGGGCCAGTTCTGGGTTAACCGCAGTGATTGCCGCACTGATGACCACGACGTCCGTATCAGTGGGAATGTTCTCCGGACTGTGGCTGATCGCAACCGCGGACCCAAGCGAACGCAGATGCTCGACAACCGCGCTGTCTTCCATATCAGAACCGGATACCGAAGCACCGTTTTTTATCAGCATCTTGGCTAAGCCGCTGGTCCCGACCCCCCCGATTCCGATAAAATGATATTTCTTCCCTGAAACACCCGTCATTGCTATTTCCTGCCGATTGGATATACGTTAAAACAACATGTATATATAAACCAACTGGAAACTGCATTCAAGCGTATTTTATCGAGGTTTCCTTAATTCCTTCAAAGCCGCCTCGATGACCGGGTCTTTGGTAGTAATCTGATCAGGGCGTGCTTTTATCAGAACATCCGGCCGGATGCCTTTACCTTCAAAACAGGTGCCGTCCGGCAGCATGGCTTTCCACGATGGCAAATAGACAGTAATACCGTTACCCAGATCGTGCGGCTTGGGATTGCCGGAACTGCCATAGGATCTTTCGCCGATAAGCTTACAGGTAGTTACTTGTTTCATCATTAAAAGAAAGGCCTCACAACTGCTCATATTTGCCTGTCCCATGAGAACGGCAATTTTTCCCCGATAGGTCGGCAGGTCTGAAGTAGGTATTAGCGTTCTTTCTTGAATTTGTCCCCAGCCGGTTTGGTTATTGATATCGCGATAAATATGCTTTGCGTAAACTACCGGCTGGTCGATGAAACATCCTGCAACTTTTTTCGCAAACGGCTCAGAGCCGCCGCCGTTGGGTCTTACATCGATGATTAACGCTTTGTTATTCGATAGATTCCTAATGGCTTGCAGTGCAGGGTTCAATACCTGATTCTCATCTTTTTGCCAGCTTTTTATCAAAATATAACCAATGCCATCCGGAAACTGGCCGGTACTTACAAATTGGCTCAAATCCCTCCAGCCGGGAATTTCTCTTTTAAGCAGTTCCATGTTATAGTTACGCTTGATATTGCGTTTGAAACCATTTATTGTTTCATCATTTATTTTAACCCATAAATGCATATCCTTGGCAATCAACAGTATCTTTGCGGCGGATTCAGCGAATTCCTGCGGTGTCTTTGCTCTTTCCAATCGATCTGTGTATAGCTCAAACCGTTTATCCCAGTCAATACCGTGCAGGTCGCGATAGGAATATTTTTCATCGATTAATCGATGCAACATTTGGGCGGCGTCTGTATTGTTGACAGAGCTTAAAGAAATTACATTACTGTCAAATATAACAGGTTTCACAGATGTTTTTCCGGTGTTTACAGTAGTAATTTTTCTGCCTTCATTTGTCTCAACTGAATATGCCAGCCAAAGATTTCCCACAGAATCATAGGCTGCAGCGCAATATCTGGGATTTTTTTTTGTTTCTACCGTTTTCGGCTCTGACCATGTGTTACTCTGTTTGTCATAGTTAGCTTGCTTGAGTACCCAATTCGTATTAGTCTTGTTTTCACTCCAGATTAATGCAAGCTGGCCCGCGGCGCCGGTAGCAAAGGAAGGTGTGCATACATTAGCGGCGGAATTACCCAGCGTCAAAATTCTGCTTATCGGACTATCACGATTTATAGAAACGTTACTGACGCAAAGACTTTTTCGCTGATTCCGGCCAAGACTATCCCAGACGCACCAGAGTTGTCGATCGTCAGAAGCAATCAAAACAGGGGTTACATCAATATTTTTCCCGCTGATACAGAAGGTATTACCCATATTCATATTTCCCGTTATAGCGCGCATAAAAATTGTTGGAGATTCCGCTTGTGTTGAATAC
>CALETL010000088.1 GCA_937920485.1 uncultured Phycisphaerae bacterium | reverse complement strand
CTTATTTATGGATAATGCAGGGCTACAAAAAAGTCGCGAAATAAATCAGCTTAACACCTATTCAAATTTTGAAAAATAATGAGTAGTGCTTAGTAGAATCAAAATCGTTGTGCTACAATATCACACGTATAATACTGAGGGGGACCGGAAAGCATTAATCTTTCCTCAACTGCTATTCATACTAATTCTACTGAAACTCAACTCATCAGGCGTCGAGTGTTGTTGAATGAAAAATAAAGCAATAAAAGATATTGTAGGCGGTAGCGTTACCGGCCTGCTTGCAGTACCGGAAGCTATGGCCTTTGCCGTGATTATTTTCTCACCACTGGCCGTCCATCAACCAAGTGTTCTTCCGCTGGGGATTGTCAGCTGTGTTTTGACGGTCGCGATTGCTAATGCGATTCCAGTTATTTTCGGTGGATCACGCATACTCATCAGCACACCCTTTTCACTCACCTCGGTAATGATGGCTGCCCTGGCTGCTCAAATCGTGGTCTCAGTGACACCGGTAAATGGGCCACCCGATATCGAGCTGGCGCTGGTGCTTATGATTGCGGTAGTTTTCACAAGCGGCTTCATACAGGCTGCTCTCGGAGTCTTTCGGCTGGGCGACCTCACAAAATACATGCCAATGCCAGTTATCGCGGGTCTGCGCAACGGCGCTGCCGTGGCGATTATGATCAGTCAAGTGAAACCTTTGCTGGGTTTATCTTTTCATGCAGGTTTTATTTTTAGTGATATTCTCTGGCCAACTACTGTCGTCGGCATCGTAAGTTTCGTTACGATGTGGCTGAGCCCTCGCCTGACGAAACGAATTCCCAGAGCTGTCATGGCGGTACTCGTCGGCACGACTACGTATTACATCTTTAGAGCGACGGGGTCAGGATCACAGCTCACAGCTGTTGTCGGCAAGATCCCTTCTGACATGCTGTCTCCTCAACTAATCGACGATATGTGGCGCCTGGCCACTTCACCGCAAACGCTGGACCTGCTCCTCCCTTTGTTGCCAACAGCGGCAGGGCTGGCCATCCTTAACACTTTACAAACGTTAGTCGCTGTGCTTACTGCGGACAACCTGACTGAAACGCGAACACATTCTAATCGTGAAATCATCGGCCAGGGAATAAGCAACATGGCTTGCGGGATGTTCGGTGCAATGTCTGCGGCCGGTACCATTACCGGTACGCTGACAAATTACAACAGTGGAGGGCGCCGTTCAATTTCGCGTCTCTCTGCCGCTGCGTTAGCACTTGCCGTCATTCTATTTCTCGGACCGGTAATCGAACAATTGCCGCAGATCGTTCTCGCCGGTGTGCTGTTTGCTCTGGCCTTCTCAATGTTCGATCGTCCGAGCATAAAGTTGCTGTTTGATGTCTTCCACAGCCGGGTAAGGCTGGCGGACGCAACAAAAGATTTATCAGTCATCGCAACTGTGATGTTCATCATGCTAATTATGGGACCGCTATCTGCAGTGGTTGCCGGAGTGTTTGTTTCCCTTGCGCATTTCGTATTGAGGATGTCGGGTAATAATGTGCGTCGGGAATACAGGGCAGATAAAATCCGGTCATATGTACACAGAAACGACGAAGAGTACCTTGCTCTGATTGAACTCGGAAAGCAAATCTACGTGATGGAACTTGAAGGCCCCCTCTTCTTTGGAACAAGTGACCGTTTAGCAAAAAGAATTGAACTCATATCCAAACAGGAAGCCGAATTCATCATACTTGACTTCACACATGTCAGTGAAATAGATACAACTGCAGTAAACATCATCTGCCGGGTACGTAAAATATGCAGAAATAATAATTCAACACTTTATTTATGTGGACTTGAGTCCCACCCTGGGATAGCGAGGTTTTTAAAATCGACCCGACTTTATGAGGAATTTAAAACGAACGACATTCATCCATCGCAGGAGGATGGCCTTGCCTATGCCGAAGACCTCCTGCTCGACAGAACCTTTGGCACAGACCGTTATTCACGCGAACTAGCATATGACGAGATAGACTGCCTCCGGTCAATAGGCAAAACCCACCTGGAAATACTCAAAAAATATCTTACCCGGCAAAGCTTCATTAATGATCAGACAATTTTCCTGCAAGGCGAGACAGCCAATGCAATGTACTTTATCCTCAAAGGACAGGGATCAGTCATCCTCCATTTTGATTATGCCCCGCCTCGGAAGATAGGTATTGTCAATCCAGGTGCTATTTTTGGTGAAATGGCCGTCCTGGACGGAAAACCTCGATCAGCAACCGTTGTTGCTACAGGAGAACTCACCTGCCTTAAATTATCGCTTGAGGATCTTAACAGACTTGGTAACGAGCATCCTGATACCGAGCATGCGCTAATGGCAGCTATCGGAGTTGAATTATCCAAACGCATCCGTATCTCAAACCGTGCACTGAGGGCGTTAAGAAACCCCAGCAAGAAGTAAAGATCCGAGCCCAAAGGGCCCGGCCTGGGTTGCCCCTTGAAAGGGCATGATTATCATGTTTTCCCATTGGCATTTGTTGAGCACCGGAAAAGATGCCGACAAAGGATTTTGAACTGTCTGAGCATAACAGTGTGACTTGTCACGCGGTGTCCGAGTTTTTAAAATCTCGGCAGCTTTGAGGAGTACCCGTGCCGGGCATAAACTCCAGAAGTCCAAAGGACCAGCAGTGAAACGGCGAATGACACGGGTGCCTTTCTGTAGTGGTGTGGCGTAGACCACACGACGCTCGTTTTCTTT
>CALETL010000087.1 GCA_937920485.1 uncultured Phycisphaerae bacterium | reverse complement strand
AACCGGCTTTGCCCCAGTTTTTTGAGATATAATAGGCCTCTCTTTTGGTGGCCATGTTATCTTCTTCAATGAGCTGCTTGCTCAGGGCCATCATTTTTAATGTTTGGGCAAAGGTCTTGACCGTGTTGACGGTCAGGGTGCGTTTTTTTGATTTGCCCAGCATTTCGAAATGGCCTTTTTTGGCGTGGTATTTCACGTTGGACAACGAGCGAATGGGTGTGGTCATTGTCGGTTTTCGCTTTGCCAGAATCGTTTTATAGACCTGGCGTGCATTATCGGTTATCCGTTCTGAGGCGGAAATCTGCTTGGTCCTTGCCATAAAAATCGAAACTCCATTTCACATCAGTATTATGATTTCAAGTGCCCGCCAATGTAAAAGAAAATGACTATTTATGCAAGCGAAAACGAATATTAAGAAGCAAAAAACCGGATTTTGGAGCTAAAAGATGCTTTTTTGCAGGATAGGTGTTCTTTTTTGTAAAAACATCGTTGACAGAGTTGGGATATGTCGATATATTTAAAGGTGATAATTAAGCCAACGGACAAGGCTTATATATAAACCTCGGCGAGGCTAAGCGGGATTCCGTTTCCCCCCCCAGACGGGCCTGCATTCCTCGCCACTTTTTTGCGCTGTGCATTAGCCGTTGATGTGGAGGTGGACCTGTCGGCTTCGGGGTCCGTCGAACTCACAGAAATACACACCTTGCCATGTTCCCAGCTGCATGCGTCCGTTGCGAATGAAGATTGTTTCACTTGCTCCGACTAAGGATGATTTGACGTGGGCGTCGCTGTTGCCCTCGGCATGTTGGTATCCTTTTCGCAGTTGAGGCAGTAATTCGTCGAGCGTTAAAAGGATGTCGTGGGTGACATCCGGGTCGGCGTTTTCATTGATCGTGATTCCGGCGGTGGTGTGCGGGCAAAAAACAATTACGGTTCCGGTGTCGATGCCACATTGGGCGATGGCTACGGAAACCTCCGAAGTGATATCGACCATTTCGTTCCTGCGGTGTGTTTTGACTGAAATTGTTTCGTTATAATGGTTCATTGTCGCCTTCTCTTTCGTACTATGATTTTCAGACTGGATTAACAGGTTTTTTAGACAGGATTACAGGATTTACACTATTTTATTATTCTACATTTGCTCTACAACTTTGATTCCGAGTAGTTCGGTCAGGCCGTGTTTGATTGTTCGTGCCGTCAGGTCACACAGCAGCAGCCGGACAGGGCGTTGATCGGCGTTTGCCTTGAGGACCGTACAGGCATTATAAAACCGGCTAAAGCTCTGTGCCAGATCATACAGGTAGGCGGTTAAATAATTGGGACGGCATTCAGCCGCCGCAATGGCGATCGCCTGATCGTAACGTATCAGCATCTTGGAAAGGTCCTTTTCGGCGTTGTCGGTGAAGGTCAGCGTGGTAATGCCGGCCAGTTCGCTTGCGATATCGACATCTTTACCCGCAGCTTTGCGCTCGATGGATTTGATGCGGGCGTAAGCGTATTGCATATACGGGGCGGTGTTGCCTTCCATCGCCAGCATCTTATCGAAGCTGAAGATGTAGTCGCTGTTACGGTTGTTGGAGTAGTCGGCGTATTTGACCGCACCGATGCCGACGGCTTTTGCGATGTCTTTCTTTTGGTCTTCGGATAAATCGGGATTCTTTTCTTCCACGACGGCCGTTGCCCGCTGGATGGCTTCTTCGAGCAGGTCCTTGAGTTTGACCGTGCCGCCGGTGCGGGTTTTGAAGGGTTTTCCGTCCGTGCCGAGCATAGTGCCGAAGGTAACATGTATTAAATCGATTTCGTCATCTGTCCAACCCGCTAATTTCGCAGTTGCGAACAACATTTGAAAATGCTGGGCTTGCCGGGCATCGGTGACGTAAATGACCTTGTTAGCCTTGAGTTCGTTAACCCGAAACCGCAGGGCGGCTAAGTCCGTGGTTGCATACAGAAATGCGCCGTCTGATTTTCGAATGATAAACGGTAGTGGATCGCCTTCTTTATTCAGAAATCCTTCCGGGAAGACGCACATCGCACCCTCAGATTTGACGGCCAATTCCTTTTGTTTTAATACTTCGACAACATCGGCTAGCTTATCCGCATAAAAACTTTCGCCGCGTTCGTCTTCGGAGGTGAGTGTCACGGTGAGCTGTTCGTAGATCGGCTGGTAATGGCTGCGGGATTCATCGACAATGTGCTGCCAAAATGCCATTGTATCGGTTTTCTGGTTGTGTAAACGAAGGACCATCTCTCTTGCTTTATCAGCAAAATCTTCACTTTCATCGAATCGGGCCTTTGCTTCTTGATAAAATTGTTCAAGATTCTGTATTGGAAATGCTTTCAGTTTTTCTAAATCACTCTGTAAATCCCCATCGGGGTTTTCTGCATAGAATTTTTCACCCAGATAAGCGATCAGCATTCCGAACTGGGTTCCCCAGTCGCCGATGTGGTTTTGGCGGATGACGGTGTGGCCCTGGAACTCGACCATGCGGCAGATACAGTCGCCGATAATGGTGCTGCGCAGGTGTCCGACATGCATCTGTTTGGCGATGTTTGGGCCGGAGTAGTCGACGACGACTGTTTGGGGCTTGTCAGTTTTATCAATGCCCAGTCGGTGCGTATCGGCATTTATTTCCAATAAATGTTCGGTAAGAAAGCTGTCTTTGATCCGCAGGTTGATGAAACCGGGGCCTGCGATCTCTGGGGCTTCGCATATATCATCCAGTTCAAGCTGAGCAATAATTTTTTCGGCCAATTGGCGTGGATTGGTTTTGAGTTTCTTTGCCGCGGCCATGACACCATTGGCCTGATAGTCGCCAAACTTGGAGTTTTTTGAAATGCCGACCAAAGCCGGGCAATCCGGTTGTCCAGTTACTTTTTCGATAGCCCTTGAAATCCGGTGCTCTAAAATATCTGTCAGTGATTTCATTTATGCCGACCGCTTATCCTTTAATGCCAAAACAAGTCCGGTTCCTAAAATAATGACAGGCAACATTTGACCGATTGTTTCTTCCAGGTCAATTTTGCTGTGAAAAGCCACTCCACCATAAGAAAGTTTGAGTCTTTGTTCAAAAGCGAAACCTCGTCTAGAGTCGCATTCCGATTTAATTCGTACCGGAAATAAAGACATAACAAAAAGAATGCTTAATGCAATCAAGATTACTGTCATTTGCTTTTTGTTCATAATCTGCTCCTAAATAATCAATCATCAATCGTCAATTTTTTCGCGTCGCCCCAGAGCATTTCGAGGTTGTAGTAGTCGCGGTGGTCTTCATCGAAGATATGGACCACGACGCTGACATAGTCCAGCAGGATCCATTGTCCCTTGTTGTAGCCGGCGACGCCGAATCGTTTATGGCCCTGTTTTTTGGCCTCTGCGGTGATCTCATCGGCGACGGTGCGGGCCTGCCGGTCACTGGTGCTGGTGGCGATCACAAAAAAGTCTGTCGCTGGACTGATACCGGTTAGATCCAGAATCATAATGTCGGTACAATTACGATCCTGGGCGATTTTGGCCGCTGCCAGTGCGAGCTGCTTATCTTCGGTTCTTTTCTTTTCGATTTTTTTCGTCATTTCTTTTCGTATCTTAATAAGTCAATAAAACAGGGACGCTCCATAATGGAACGTCCCTGTACACTATACGATTTCTGATATTGCGTCAAGCGTTAAGCTTAGTTGCCCATGCCGAGCTTAGCGGCAATGATTGGAGCAAACTTAACAATAAGACCACTGAAGACCACGCTAACCATGGTCATGAGCTTGATCAGGATGTTCAAACTCGGGCCGGAGGTATCCTTGAACGGATCGCCGACGGTGTCGCCAACGACGCTGGCTTTGTGGGCTTCAGAGCCCTTGCCGCCGTGAGCGCCCTTTTCGATGTACTTCTTGGCGTTGTCCCATGCACCACCAGAGTTGTTGAGCATAATAGCCAGAGCAAAACCAGCGGTCAGGCCACCGGCCAGCAGACCCATGACGCCTGCGACGTCGAGGAACAGACCGACCAGAACCGGCACGATAATCGCCATGAACGAAGGCACAATCATTTCCTTCTGAGCACCGGCGGTTGAAATCGACACGCAGCTTGCATAGTCCGGCTTACCGGTACCTTCCATAATACCCGGGATTTCCTTGAACTGACGGCGAACTTCATTCACCAT
This sequence comes from uncultured Phycisphaerae bacterium, assembly GCA_937920485.1. GTDB lineage: Bacteria > Planctomycetota > Phycisphaerae > Sedimentisphaerales > Anaerohalosphaeraceae > 4572-13. The sequence continues at coordinate 250 of CALETL010000087.1, read as the reverse complement.
AGCACCGGCTGCACGGCCAACTGCCTTCATGGTCATCGCACAGAAGACGAAGGCCATCATGGCACCGATGAACATGCCGCAGATCAGTTTCGGATTCATAATGCTCATATTGTAAGCGTTGACAAAGTCCATAACCGTTGCGGTCTTGACCGATACTGCGGTAAAGGCAACGTCACCGACCTGATAGATGCCGTCTTCAGCACCTACGGCCAGTTTGCCGATCCAGATGCGAACTTCTTCGATGTAAGCG